>DVFS01000028.1 GCA_018713115.1 Candidatus Galligastranaerophilus faecipullorum | reverse complement strand
GGGTGATTTTGTAGTAGTTATAAATGCTGCTAAAATTCAGGTAAGCGGAAAGAAAGAAACAGATAAACTTTACCGTTCGCACAGTGGATATCCCGGCGGTTTTAAAGAAATCAGCTTTAAGGCACTTATGGAAAAAGACCCCACGCGTGCGATAGAAAAAGCAGTTAAGGGTATGCTTCCTCACAACACACTGGGTGCTCAGCAGTTTACAAAATTAAAAGTATATGCTGACGCTAACCACCCGCATGAAGCTCAAAAACCCGAAAAATATGAAATCAAAGGAGATAAGTAATAATGGCAGATGCTAAACAAGAAGTAGTTAAAACCGGCAGAAGAAAATGCTCAATTGCTGTAGCTAAAGTTGCTTCAGGCAAGGGCAGAATCTTTATTAACGGTAAGACTCTCAAGGGTTATTTCGGAAATCGCCCCTCTTTAGAGATGGCAATATATCGTCCGCTTGTTTTAACGGATAATCAAGACAAGCTTGATGTAAGAGTAAAAGCTGTAGGCGGCGGTGTTTGTGCTCAGGCTGATGCGATTAAACATGCAATTTCGCGCGCCCTGCTTGCCATGAATGAAGAATTCAAGCCCGTATTAAAGCAGGAAGGTCTTTTGACTCGTGACGCAAGAGTTAAAGAACGTAAAAAATACGGCCGCAAAAGAGCAAGAAAAAGATTCCAATTCTCAAAAAGATAATATCTTTTGTCCAATATTTAAAATACCGCCCGCAGCAATTGACGGGTGGTATTTTAGTATGCAAATTCATGTATATTTTCTGCATGATTTAATATTTTCCCTTGTGTGAAATAATACCTCTTAAAGGAGGTTAATATGGTTGACTCGATAAGTGACAGCCTGTATGGCATGCAGGGTGCAAGCGCCTATTCAATAGGTTCTTACACTCAGATAGACAAAACCGATACCGAGGTGTTTGAGGATGTTTTTCAGGATGCGCTTGATGCCGCGGGAGAAGGTTCGCAAACTTCTCAAGCTTCAAAAATAGACGATTACAAACTCGGTGTTCCTGCGGGAATGGAAATTGAAGGTATGGATGGCATGAATGTTTCAGATGTTTCTGCCGCATCAGCTTCTGATGATTCCCGGGGCGGCTCGGGCGGAGGTTCTTCTTCTGATGAAGATGAAGAAGAATATGATGAAATGGATTTAAACCAAGACGGCACAGTGAGTAGCGCCGAGATGATTATCTATGAAATGCTTCATGGCTCATCAGGCAGCGACAGTTCAAAAGCAGACTCTGCTAATTTATCTGAAGCGTTTAGTGCTTATAGCGCTGCTTAATACCTAAATTATTTCTTCAACGGATTACACAAATTGGTCAAGACAGTTGCACGCGCTTTTTGACGACTCATGCCTAAGCGCATTAAATCGGCCTGCACACTTGCATATACCGCATTTTTAATTGCACGGGAGGGAGTGCTGCAGGCTTTGGGTGTGCTGGGCGCATTCTTCCTAAATGCCTTTATTGCGCTGTTCATAAATATTTTTTTGTTAATGCTTACGTTCATAAATATTTTTTCTTTGTGTATCTATATAAAAGGCTGAAAAAATATTTTTTGCTTATTTTCTAAATTTTTCAATTATTGCGTCAGCGATTCTTTTGGAGGCAAAACCGTCGCCATATGGGTTTGCGGCTTGTTTCATGGAGTTGTAGAAATTTTTGTCATCAAGAAGTTTCTGTACTGTTGATACTATCTTATCCCTGTGTGCGCCGACAAGTTTGACACACCCGTATTCAAGCGCCTCGGGACGCTCTGTTTCATCTCTTAATACAAGCACCGGAACGCCTAAAGAAGGCGCTTCTTCCTGTACTCCGCCCGAGTCCGTGAGTATTATATGGGATTTTTTCATAAGCGTAGCAAATGGTGCATAATCAAGCGGCTCAATGAGTTTAACCCTTTCTATCCCTTCAAGCTTTTCCCTTACGGTCTTTTGTACATTAGGATTCAGGTGTACGGGATAGACAATTTGAATATCTTTGTTATTTTGAATAAGCTCTAAAACCGCATCGCATATTTCTTCAAGCGGCTTGCCGAAATTTTCTCTGCGATGTGATGTAAGTAAAATTGTTTTTAAACTCGGATTCAAACCGACAAAAGACAAATCCGCCTCTTTGTTGTTTACGGTGTATAAAAGTGCGTCGATTACCGTATTTCCTGTTTTGTATATGGAATTTGGGGTTTTGATTCCCGAGTTTTTAATGTTCTCAACTGCCCTGTCTGTAGGGCAAAAGTGCATATCCGATACGGCATCGGCTAAAACCCTGTTTATTTCTTCAGGGAAGGGGTAGTCCTTGTTAAAGGTTCTCAGTCCCGCTTCAACATGTCCCGTGGGGATTCTTGCATAATATGCGCTAAGCGCCGCCGCCCCTGCTGTTGTAGTGTCACCATGAACTAAAACTATGTCCGGGCGTACTTTTTCGTAAACTTCTTTGGTTTGTAAAATAACATCTGATGTCAACCCCCATAAATTCTGGTTGGGTTTCATAAGGTTTAAATCATAGTCGGGCGTTATTTCAAAAAGTTCAAGCACCTGATCAAGCATTTGCCTGTGCTGTGCGGTTACAATTGTTATTGCCTCAAGCTCTTTTCTTGATTGAATTTCCTTTACCAGAGGCGCCATTTTGATGGCTTCGGGGCGTGTGCCGAATACGAGTGCAACTTTTAGTTTCATTTCCATATGCAAATTGTATAAAAACAGCCGTAAATTTACAAGTATTTTAATACTTCATATGCGTTTGCCATGCCCCCGTGTTTGTTATAAAATATTGTCATAGAGGCAGTTTAGGAGTAAAAGTTTTGAGCCAGACTAATTTATTTGACCATGGAAAAATAGTTCCCGTTAATATTCGCGACGAGATGAAACGTTCATATATTGATTATGCGATGAGTGTAATTGTGGGACGTGCGCTTCCCGATGTCAGGGACGGCTTAAAACCGGTTCACAGGCGGATTTTGTTTGCGATGAACGAGCTTGGTATGACGCCTGATAAACCCTTTAAAAAATGCGCCAGAATCGTCGGGGAAGTTCTCGGTAAATATCACCCCCACGGCGACTTTGCGGTTTATGAGTCTCTGGTTCGCATGGCGCAGGACTTTGCAACAAGATATTTAACAATTGACGGTCATGGCAACTTTGGTTCGGTAGACGGCGACTCTGCGGCTGCCATGAGGTATACGGAAGCCAGAATGCACAAAATTACTACATCCATGCTGGCTGATATTGACTGCGAGACGGTTAACTTTACACCCAACTTTGACGGTTCCCTGCAAGAGCCTGCGGTATTGCCGGTAAGGCTTCCCATGTTGTTGTTAAACGGTGTTTCGGGTATTGCCGTCGGTATGGCGACAAATATTCCTCCTCACAACCTTTGTGAAGTGGTCGACGGCACGATTGCCATGATTGATAATCCGGATATTACGGTTGAAGGACTTATGCAGTATATTAAAGGACCCGACTTTCCTACTGCTGCAACAATTATAGGTACATCGGAAATTAAAAAAGCTTATGAAACAGGGCGCGGTTCCATCAAAATGTCTGCCGTTTCAAAAATAGAAGAACTGCAGGGCGGCGCGGGTCGTCAGGCAAGAACAGCTATTGTTGTAACAGAGATTCCTTATCAGGTAAATAAAGCAGCACTTATTGAAAAAATTGCCGACCTTGTAAAAGAAGGCAAGGTTCAGGGTATTTCAGATATCAGAGATGAATCCGACCGCGACGGTATGAGAGTTGTAATCGAACTTAAGCGCGATGCCAAGCCTGATGTTGTAAGAAACAACCTCTACAAGCAAACGGCGCTTATGACAAGTTTCGGCGTTAATATGGTCGCCCTTGTGGGTCAACAGCCCAGACTCTTAAACCTTTACGAGGTTTTAAACGAGTTTATCGAGCACCGCGTGGATGTTATTACAAGAAGAACGATTTTCTTCCTCAAAAAAGCAAAAGCGCGCGCCCATATACTGGAAGGTTTGATGATTGCGCTTAATGCATTAGATGAAGTAATCGAACTTATTAAAAAGTCTAAAAATACCGAAGAAGCAAGAAACGGTTTAATGTCAAGATTCGGACTTGATACAGAACAGGCAAATGCCATTCTTGAAATGCAGTTAAGACGTTTAACCGGTCTTGAACAGGATAAAATAAGAGCCGAATACGATGATTTAATTAAGAAAATTGCCGAATATGAAGCAATTCTTGCAGACAGAAACAAAGTTCTTGCTCTTATTAAGGAAGAACTTCTTGAAGATAAGGAAAAATACGGCGATGACAGAAAAACGCAAATTCTTCCCGAACAGGGCGAGTTAAATATTGAAGATTTGACGCCTAATACCGCAATGGCTGTGTTTATCACGCGCCAGGGTTACATTAAACGTATTTCACTGGATACGTTTGAACGCCAAAATCGCGCAACCAGAGGCAAGGGCGGCATGAAAACAAAAGAGGACGATGATGTCGGACACTTCTTTACCGCTATGATGCATGATAAAGTTCTGTTCTTCTCTTCAAAGGGTGTTGTATACAGCTTAAATGTCTATGACTTCCCCGAAGGCTCGCGCCAATCCAAGGGCTTGCCTATTATAAACGTTCTTCCTATTGAACAGGATGAGCAGATAACGGCTGTTGTTCCCGTGAGCGAGTTCAGCCCGAATACAAACTTAATTATGCTGACGCGTGCAGGTTACATAAAAAGAATTGGTCTTGATAACTTTGCAAACATAAGACGCAACGGTATAATTGCCATCGGACTTGAAGAGGGCGATACTCTTAACTGGGTAAAACTTGCACAAAATAACGATGAAATAATTATCGGTACATCCTGCGGTATGGCAATCCGCTTTGCAATTGAAGACTTAAGGCCTCTTGGCCGTTCGGCGCGCGGTGTTAATTCCATGAAATTAAGAACGGGTGACACTATAATCGGCTGTGATGTTGTACCGAGAGATTATGATGCTGATTTACTTGTTGTGACATCCGACGGTTTTGGCAAACGCTCTAAATTAAGTGAGTTTAGACCTCAAAACAGGGGCGGCCTGGGACTTATTGCAACCAAGTTTAAGTCACCCGCCTCAAGACTTGTCGCTCTTACAATAGTTGATGAGCATGACGATATTATGGTTGTTACCGCAAACGGTATTGTAACGCGCGTAAGCGCTGCGGATATCTCGCGTCAGGGACGTCCGGCAACGGGAGTTAAAGTTCAAAATCTTGTGGATAATGATACGGTTGTTTCGGTAAATAAAATTATAAATCCTGATGATGACGCCGATTCAAAGGAGCGTCCGGCAAGCGAAACTTCCGCAGATGACAGTGTTTCACAGGGTAATCTTAATCTTGAATAATTAAAATAAATACATATTTGCCAAACGTCAAAAAATATTTTTTTGACGTTTTTTATTAACGTGATATAAAAGGGAGAATTTTAAAATGCGGATACATAATATCGGCGGCAATATTTCTTTTCAAAGATTAAAATGGCAGATTGGCTCAAAGGGTCAGACGCGCAATACACTTGAAAAGTTAAAGAATATCAACACTTCTTTTTATAATTCCATGTTTCAAGAACTAAACAAGGTTAAAAACTTTCCCGAAGATGTATATATAAGTGCCAAATCAGAAGAAGGCGAAGCTGCAAGCAGATATACCATAACCGCACGCGACAGGCACAAAAATGAACTTGCAAACATAACTTATGTTACGGATTTCTTCTGGCCGGATATTATAAGCTCAAAAGGTATGTGTAAAGAGTCCGGGGAGTTTGCACAGTGCGTCAGGGACTCTCTTGATGCAATGAATCCGCAAAGACTCGGCCTTAAACCTTCAGGCAGCGTATATGATGATATGAAAGCTCTTGAAGAGGTTTAGGCTAATACATTTCGCCCATACCGAATGTGAAGAAGCCGTTGCTGCGGTCTTTTCCGCCCGTATTTGTAAACGGTATAGCGTAATCAAGGTTAATGGGGCCAAGGCCGGGGATAAATACCCTTAAACCTACGCCTGCAGTGATGGCATAACCCGGACGGTCATACAATTTATTTGTAAGCGAGTCGCCAAAAATCGTACCTGCGTCCATAAAGGCTGCAAGTCTTACGTTGTTCAGGAAGGTATTGGTTGTAAGCCTGTCCATAAAAGGAATAGGGGTTCTGAATTCCGCTGTGCCCATCATAAATCCGTCGCCCGTACCGACTTCAGAGATGTTAAAACCTCTTATGGTATAAGGGCCGCCAAGAGCGTATGCCGCAAACTCGGGCATATCGCCGTGAATTTTTCCGCCTGCACGTGCCGCAAGTACAAAGGTTGATTTTCTTCCCACGGGAACGAATTTTTTCAACATACCATAAAGCTTGCCGAATGAATCGTTGCCGAAACCTATGGATTCTTCAAGACTCAAGCGCGCCAATACACCGCGCCTTGTATTAACCACGGTATCTCTTGTATCATAAGTAAGTGCAGGTGTAATTTTGGCATAAACTCCGCCATCCAGCTGTTTGGCTCTTTCGTTGAAGTTTATACCTTTTGAAGCAAAGACGCCTCTTGCTTTCCACTCATCCCCTTCTTCCAGATCCACGCTTTCACCGCCAAAACTGATGCTGCCGCTCAAGTTTCTGAATGCTTTAAATCTTCTTGTAAGGGTTATATCCGCGCCGTAGCGTTTTTCGATTGAAAGCGGCACCTGGTAGCTGCCGAAGTTTCTCGCAAAAGCTCTAAAGCCGAGCGACTGATTTTCCGATTTAAAATGAGGTTCTATAAAGCCAAGCTCTGCCTGCAGGTTTGGACGGTTAATTATTGAACTGTCATTCATCAGGATACCCGTACCTGCCATAAAGTTGATACTGAGTTTTTGCCCCAAGCCCCTGAAGTTGTTTTCGGAAAAACCGACCGAGCCAAAGAAACCGGAAGTCGAGTCGACACCGACACCCAGAGAGATTTTACCCGTTCTCTGTTCGTCAAGTGAAACTGTTACATTGTAGCGTCCTGTGGAGGGATCCATTTCAATGTCGCGCTTAACATCTTTAAAAGCCTGTGTCCCCATAAGCCTTAAAATGTCGTCGCGCATGATGTTTTCATTGTAAACAGTGCCCGGCTGCAGCAGAATATTTCTTTTGACAATAAAATCGCGTGTTTTGTAATTGCCCTCAACAATAACATCGTTGATAACGCCTTCATCTACAAGAATATTTACGATACCATCGGGGTCATCCTGTACCGATGTGACGCGGGCAAGAATATAGCCTTTTATGCTGTACATTTCCTGGATTTGTTCTATCGCGGAGTTGATGTTTAAAATGTTCTGGGGTTGACCTTCATATTGCGAAAGAATATCCATTATATCCCTTGTGGCCACAACATTATTACCCTCAACCGTAAAACCTTTAATCGGAGGGTTTTCTTCAACAATTATCCTGAGCCTAATCCCGCCGTCCTGTGCCCTCAGGGGTACGGCTCTTATGTTTTGTGTAAAGTAGCCCGTTTTGTATATTTTGTTTAAATCCGCCGAAATGTTTTTTCTGTCGTATATGTAACCTTCTTTGGAACTCAGCTGGTCTTTAATAAATGAGGTTTCTATTATGTTGTTGCCAAATATCTCAACCTGGCTTATGTAAATGGCATCCGTAATGTTTTGGTTATCTTCATCCGGAGTGGTGCCGCTTTCTATAGTTTCGTTCTCTTGCGGGACTATTTCTTCTTCATAGGCGTTTTGTTCCTGCTCTTGCTGTGTTTGCGGATTGGTTTGTTCAATCTTTTTTTCTTTTTTTGACTTGAAAAATTTGGGGAATTTAAAATGGAAACCGGCATAAGAAGGCTGCTGGATTAGTAATATACCCAGCACAGTATAAATCAAAAACAGTTTTTTTATACTTCTCATCTAACTCCGGATAAAGGTCTAGTTTATCTACCATACATTATATATCCAAACATATCCCTCTGCAAACCCGTCAAATAATGTAACAAAAATGCAAAAAATAATATTAAAGGTATAATCACTTTGTGTTAGTATTTTATTGGCGGTATTTTATAGGGGCTTGGAACCTTGAAAGCAGAACAAAGAGAACTTATTGAAAATATTATAAAACAACACCCGCTGTATCGGGGGCATGAAAATCTTATGGAGCGGTTTTGTGCGGAGGTGTATAAAAAATCTTATTTGCTTCTGGATTCCGTTTCAAATATTGACAGTTTAAAAAATTACCTTGTAAAAGTTGCAGATACCTCAATTACAAGTGTGGTAGCCAGTTTGCCCCGGGCTGACATGTCTGATATTGCTCCTGTCAAAAGAGAAGTGGCTGCGGATTTTGGCATGCCGCGTCCTGATAATTCCGTAAAAGAAATAAAGAAAAGTATTTCACAAGATTCTATTGTGAGTCTTCACAGGCAGCAAAACACCTCACCCGCTTCGCAGCCGCAGATTCAGGATGTTTATGCTTCGCTGATAGATCCGGATGAATTTTTCTCCGATAAAAACACAAATCCCGCACTTGCCGAGAATATTCTTGAAATCATAGACACGCTTGATTTGGGCAATCCCGGTAAAAAATACGGAGAAATTTTTGCAATGCGATACGTGCAAAATCTTCACCAGAGCGTTATCGCAAGGCGTCTTAAACTTTCGCAGGCTGATTTAAGCAAGAGATTCTGCGAGCTTGTAAAACTTGTAAAACAGCAGCTTGATTAGATTTTAAGTCCGCGGCTTCTGGTAAAAGTTATATAGCTGTTCATCTCAAGCGGAATTTTGCCGTAATTCTTTTGAAATAAAGGCTGATAATAAGGGTCATATTGCGGCTGGGTTGTTTTAACCTTTTGATGCAGGGCTTTTCGTTGCGCTATGGTTCCGAGCTTATTTCTGACAATGGGTGTGAGTATATTGCTTGAAACTATTGCTCCCGCAATAGAGGCGATAACTCTTGCGCCTCCCTTTAGCCTGTCAAATTCGGGAGTATCTTTTTTTATATTTTTAAATGCTATTGTACCGTTGTCGATTAGTTTTTCGGTAGCGCGCATAAGGGGGGCTGTTATGAGGGCGTAAAGACCGATATTTGCAGCACCGTCGCCTATTTCCTGCGGAATAAGAAATTTTTTATCTTCTTTGTCTATTTTTTTATTGGCAATTATGCCGAATGTCTGTGCCGCACTTGCAAGAAACCAGCCTGAGGCTGCCGACAAAAACAAAAATTTTGCATTGTCATGAGCAAAAGCTGCTATTATTTTTTGTCCGAAATTAGCCATTTTGCACACCCTCGCTTCCTTGAGGTTTTGATGTTTCCGTGCTCTTGCCCTGTGTGCGTGATTCCATGAATTTATTTATCTTTTCCATGGTTATGTTTGTGAGCGGTGCATCGATTAAAAAGTTGGTAAATATCATAACGCCCAGTGCCGCGATTGTACCTATAACGGAGGGTACGCGTTTTATTGCGTCAGAGAGCGCTTTATTATCAAGTTTAAGCGCTTCAAAGCCTTCTCCGAATGATTTTTGCACCTTAAGAGGGTCGATTTTTATTTTCCCGCCTTCTTTTATTATTTTTCCGGCGGCGTCTTTTTGCGCGTATTTGTACTCGGCCAGCTTCATGCATCCGCCCCTGACTACAATACCGCTTGCCGTTCCTATGATTGCCTTGGCTGCGCTTCTTATTGCCGAAACTTTTCTTGTGTCTTCATCTACTTCTTTGTTTTTTATGTCAATTAAAGGCTGAATTAAAAAAGCAAAACCGCCGAGAGCCAGTCTTTGATGTACGCTTGAAAAATTTTCGGCCTTAGACAGCAAAGTCTGCGCTCCCTGTCCCAGTTCAACCGGTTTCATTTTGAGCGCGCCAAAATTTAATGTTTTGTTGTTGTTGCTTTGTACTCTAGTAATCATATACCTTCTTTACAGCCAAGTCTTTTAACGCAGAAAATAAAATTAAATTGCTAAAAAACCCATACACAGAGGGAATTGGATTAACAAAAATTTACATTACAGGTGATTTGCCATCAAGTTTTATTGTTTGTTTTACAATTATAGCACAAGAGTTATGTAAATGGAATAGTTTTGTATATGGATAAACCTTTTTTCTATGATATTACCTTGAGGGACGGAAATCAATCCTTAAAGAAGCCCTGGCAGCTGCCAGAAAAGCAGTTTATATTTGAAAAACTTAAAGAATTAAATGTGCAGGCGGTTGAGGTAGGCTTTCCCGCTTCTTCACATATGGATTTTGAATGCTGTAAAACCCTTGCGGATATGGCTGATGATAATCTTGTGGTTTCGGCTCTTGCGCGGACAGTTCAAAAGGATATTGACTCTGCAGTGGATTCAATAGGGCATGCCAAAATTCCAAGAGTGCATACCTTCTTAACCCTGAGTCCTTTTCATATGAAATATGTACTTAATAAAGAGCCTTCCTATTGTGCAAGTAAAGCAATTGAAGCTGTAGAATATGCTTATTCAAAGGTAAAAAAAGTTAATAAAAATGCACAGGTGCAGTTTAGCGTTGAGCATTTCGGAGATTGTTCCGAAAATCTGGATTTTGTTATAGATACACTTAAAAAAATTGTTCACGCCGGCGCTAGCGTAATTAATCTCCCTAACACGGTTGAGCGTACAAGACCCAAAACTTTTATTGATATGATTGTTAAAGTAAAAGAAGCGCTCGGAGATAATGTGATAATTTCTCTGCACAACCACAATGACCTTGGCATGGCAACCGCCACAACGGTAGAAGGTTATTTTGCAGGAGCAATACAACTCGAATGCTGTTTAAACGGTCTTGGCGAGCGCGCGGGAAATACGGACTTTGCACAGGTTGCGGTTGCGCTGCACAACAACGGCGTTGAGGTTCCTGTTAATCTGGATAAAATCTATGAAACATCTATGATAATTTCTCAAATGTCAAACGTCGCAATATATGAAAAAGCTCCTCTTGTAGGGCCTGAGGCGCTTGCACACAGGAGCGGGATTCATCAGGACGGTGCAATTAAAACAAAAGATATGGAATTTGGCGCATACAGACCCATTAACCCCTCGCTTATCGGCAGAGATAATGATGAAAAAATCGGCTTTACTTCTCAATCCGGCAAAACTGCAATATATGAAATTATTAACAGTGCAGGTTATCCCATAACAATAGAAGAAGCGGTCGAATTAACACCTGTTGTCAAAGAGGTGTCGGAACGCAAGGGAGAGCTTAAGGTTGAAGAAATCCTTGAAATATATTCAAGAGAAATACTCGATATTAAAGGCGCGTTTGAGCTTGTTTCGTTTAAACATGTGTCTGATGACAAATTCCGCCTTGATTTTAAATTTAAAAATGAATTAAAAGAGGCGTACGGCTGCGGCAACGGTCCGCTGGACGCCTGTCTTGACGCGCTTAAAAATGCGGGATTCCCGAGAAAACTTTCGCACTATAAGCAATATGCGCTTGATGAAGATAAAATGGGCTCGGGTGCTACCGCGATGAGTGTTATTAAACTTGTGGGTAAAAACGGCGAAGAAATCATCGGCCGCGCTACGGATAAGAACACTGCAAAGGCAAACGTAAAAGCAATATTTAACGCGCTGAACAGGATTTATAAATAACCGTTTATACTTTTTGCGCTTCGCTGACGGCTTCTTTTGTCAGTTTTACCGTTTCATCGTAAGATTTACCCAGATACAGACCGCGTCCCATGCCTACGGCGCATGCTCCCGCATTCAAAAGGGGTCTTATATGCTCGATTTTAACACTGCCGCAGGGCATGACATTTAAAAACCTCATGGGGCGAAGCAAGTCCTCAATGTAGGTTGAGCCGCCGAGGTCTTTTATGGGAAATATTTTTATAATCGGAACACGCACCTTCCAGGCGCTGTATGCTTCATTGGGTGTTGTTGCGCTTAAAATAAGCGGGATTTTGCTTGCGGATGAAACTTTTGTAAGTCCCATTTGCAAAATAGGCGAAACGAGCAGTTTTGCGCCTGCTTCTATTCCTTTGTGCGCCTGCTCGGATGTTATTATTCCGCCCTGAGCTACATATATGTCTTCAATTTGGGCGATTTTTTTAATTGCATCTATGCCGGAGTTAATCTCGATTACTTTTATGCCGCCTTCCTTGTAGGCATTTGCAATTTCATATGCTTTTTCGGGGTCGTCTTCCCTTATTATTCCGTATATTTTTGTTTTAAAAATCTCTTTTATTGCCTGTGTCATTTTAGTGAATATACCTTATTTTGTGCTGTATGCTCTTTTATCTCAAGTTCCATGTTTTTAAGCATAAGGTTTGAAATTGTTTTTTTTGTTTCCTCGTCTTTAACCGACCAGCGAATTTTCTTGTCGGGGTATTTTGCAAAAAATCTTACCGAACACAAAAGTGCCGTACGCGACGCGTCAATGAGATTTAAGTCGCTTATATCGACTTCTGCTTTCTGTTTTAAGGGGTTTTTGAGGAAATTTTCAATATTTTCCATAATATTGAATGAATTTTCTTTTTTGGTCTTAAAAATATTCATTGTTATAGGTTTAATAATCTCCGTATATTTTATATTTCGGAGTGAAATTTTAATTTTTTATAATAAAATTTAAAATCTAAACCTTTTAGTGTATAATTTTTATAAAGTATGGTTGAGAGGCTTTATTATGCACAATTACGCTGCTGTTGACGGTTTGGAACTTATAAATAGTGCAAAAGAAGTTTTTGATATCGAAGCAAATTCGGTTTTAAAACTTAAAGAGCGCCTGGGTGAAGATTTTATCCGCGCAATTGAAATAATATACTCAAGCAAGGGCAAAGTTGTAGTTACCGGCATGGGTAAGTCGGGACTTATAGGAAGAAAAATTGCTTCGACATTGTGTTCAACAGGTACTCCTGCGGTCTTTTTGCACCCTGCCGAGTCAACGCACGGCGACAGCGGTATAATATCACGAAACGATGTGGTAATCGCAATTTCAAACAGCGGTGAAACGCAGGAACTCTTAAATCTTCTTCCGCTCATTATACGGTTTAATGTGCCGATAATAGGTATCACAGGCGGTTTAAACTCCACGCTTGCGCAAAAAAGCGATGTGGTTCTTGATATTTCTGTTGAAAGGGAGGCATGCCCGCTGAATAAAGCACCTACGGCAAGCACTACGGTAACTCTTGCAATGGGGGACGCTATTGCGGTTTGCCTGCTTAAAAAACGCGGCTTTTCCTACGAAGATTTCCTGTTGTTTCATCCCTCGGGTTCTCTGGGCAAGGGAATTTTGTACAAAGTTGGTGAATTAATGGTGGCAGGTGAAAAGCTTCCTCTTGTATCGCAGGAGGTAAGTTTCAGCGATGCAATCAGAACAGTCAGCGAAAAGCGACTGGGTACCGCACTTTTGATAGATGAAAATTCAAAATTGACAGGGGTTTTGACTGACGGTGACATCAGACGGGCCGTAATTAAACATCCTGATGTAGGGAATCTTAAGGTTAAAGATGTCATGACAAAAAATCCTAAAACCATAGGTATAAATGAACTCTGTGCCAAGGCGCTTGCAGTTATGGAAAAATATTCCATAACTTCGCTTGCAGTAGTGGATGAAAGCGGCTCTCCCATAGGACTTTTACATATTCATGATTTATTAAGGGCAGGAGTTGTCTGATGAATTATTCGCTTGATATTAAATTAAAGGCGCAAAAAATTAAACTGGCGGCATTTGATATTGACGGTGTCATGACGGACGGCTCGCTTACATATCTGCCTGACGGCACACAGGCAAAGACCTTTAATGCCAAAGACGGACTGGGTGTTGTCATGCTTAATGTGGCGGGATATAAGACCGCAATTATTACCGCAAAGGAAACAAAAGCCGTGTCCGAGCGTGCCAAAACGCTTAATATAACAAAGCTTTTTATGAATCAAAAGAATAAAATTCTTGCACTTAATGAACTCTGCCGCGAGTTTGAGCTTTCTTATGACGAGATTATGTATATGGGTGATGATTTGCCCGATATGGAAGTCTTAAAAAACTGCGGGCTTGCGGTATGCCCCAATGATGCCGTTGATGAAGTTAAAAGCATATGCGACATTGTTACCTCTAAAGACGGCGGCAGAGGGGCTGTCAGAGAAATTTGCGACTTTTTGCTTAAAGTTAAGGGCGTTACATTTGAAGATTTAAGAAAACCCTCGCAGCAGTAGGTTTTTTATTTTTTGTTTTAACATTTGTTAATATTACTCCAAAAAATAGTCAATTATCTCTCGCAAGTTGACTTTATTAATATAACAATAGCTTAATGAGAGTTTTTGATTATGACAGAGATTGAATTAAATACTATTTTTAACATAGTTTGCGACCCTGAAAAAAATGTTTACAAACTCGACAGTGTAAAGAAAATTCAGGAAGTACAAAGAATTGCAAGAGTATTCAACATTGCAAAAGAGCAGCGTGAAACTTCAAAACAAATCTCTGCACGTGCGCTTGTCGCTTTTAAAATGCTTGTAAGCAACAATTAGTCCGGCGCTTTTGCATAATTTTTAAACTCGATATAGAGTTCTTCCAGAATTTGCGATAATTTTTGGAAATTGAGCTGTACAAAGTCCAGAACAACCGTGTTTGTGTTTTTTGTTATATCGCAATAGACAAGAGCCGTGTCTATTCTTGCCTTATAATTCCCCCCGTATGTAATTGAAAGGGCGGCACGCAGGTTGTTTTTTGCCATGGTGAATTTTGTTTTTTCAACGGTTACTTCATATCTTACCGTTACATCTTTGATTTTTGAGTTTATATGATTTTGGTATTTTTCAAAGACAGGCTCAAAAACTATTTTGCATTTTTGTCTGTATGCCTGCCTGAACAGTTTATTTTTCCTGTCATCGTCCGGCGACATTTCAACTTTTCGGGCAAGTTCCTGTGCTTTTGTTTTGGTTTTTTGTTCTACCGGCGGCTGTTTTGCAAGGTTAATGCCTGCATTGGGGTCTTTTGAGTATAAACTTGAAGCCACAATGAGTGCGTTTGTTTCTTCTTTTGCCTTATTAAGAGCCTCCTGAAGCAGGTCTTTGACCGCTTCAAATCTCTCGTCTTTAATTTCAATAACGGAAGCATTTGCCCCGCAGTCAACGCCGAGGTTATTATTTATCCTTTCAAATACCGGGTAAACGCCGTTTAATTTTGTTTTGGGCAGGAATATATAAAACTCGTCCACATCTTTAATTGCAACGGAATCGTTAAGCCTTATCGATTTGTTTATAACATCCAGAAACTCTTTGGGGTTTTTATAGCCCGGGTATTTGCTGTCAGGGGTAATAAGCATCAGGCATGCGCTTGTTTTGTGGTTCATAACATGCTCAAGTTCGTTTTTAAGGAACTCTTCACAGTATTTCTGGGTGTATACCCCCGTGTCAGGCTGAATTATACCTAAATCTTTCATAAAGCCCAGTTTTGTCTGTCTGTTGGTGTTCATTTCGTCTTTTTGTATGCACCATATG
Source organism: Candidatus Galligastranaerophilus faecipullorum (assembly GCA_018713115.1). Taxonomy (GTDB): domain Bacteria; phylum Cyanobacteriota; class Vampirovibrionia; order Gastranaerophilales; family Gastranaerophilaceae; genus Galligastranaerophilus; species Galligastranaerophilus faecipullorum. The sequence goes on along the minus strand of DVFS01000028.1, from coordinate 76,109 downwards.
GCGCGGATTAAAAGTTCGTGGTCTTCGCAGGGCACTTTTAATATATCATTTATACCCGAATCAAAAGCGTCTATAATTGTTTCTCTTGAACAGTTATCATCAAGAAAAAGTATGGGTGTTTCAAAAAGTATAGACTCGTTTCTGATGTCTTTTATAAGCTTAAGCGTGTCAGGGTCGTCTTTTGCACAATGCAGCATGATAACATTGGGCAGCTGGTTTTTTAAAAACTCTACCGCATCTTTTTGGGTGCTGTTTGTTACCTTGTCAAGGTCTCTGAGTAAAACAAGCTTGTCGCTTATTTGCCTGACAAGTGCTTCATTGTTGCTTATTACGGTTATAGTGTTGTTAAACCCCATTTAAACTCCTTTGCAATTAATATTACAATGAAAATTTTATTTTTTCCACTTTTTTAATTTTTTTGAAAAAAATGACAAAGTGAAAAACTTTTGATATGCTTTTTAATTATGAATAAAAATCACACATTAATTCTTATATTAATCATTTTACTGGGGCTTTTGCTCCGTCTGTGGAATATAGACAAGCCCGAGGGTATGTGGAATGACGAGTACCTCACCTGGTCTATTGCAAACCTTAAATTCCCGCAGGACTTTTTTAAAGGTGTTGCAAACAACTGCCATGCTCCGCTTCATTATTTTTATCTTAAAGGATGGATGGCGCTTTTTCGCGATTCGGATATTTCACTTCGTGTATCTTCCCTTGTGCCTGGTGTTATTTCAATTTTTACAATGTACCTTTGTGCAAAAGAATATCTTGTTAAAAAACACGGGGAATTATGCTCTCTTGCAGCGGCGTTTTTAACTGCAGCGAGCGGTTTTTTGATTTATTTTTCGCAGGAAGTAAGAATATACTCGCTTACTTTTTTGATTTCTTCTCTTGTACTTTTTTATTCGCTTAAGGTTTTTAATAATCCTTCAAATAAAAACTGCTGGCTTTTGACACTTTTTTCGCTGCTGTTGATTTTTGAACACACAATAGGTTTTGTTTTTGTACTGTTCAATGTCTGCGCGCTTATTGCCTTTATGCAGAGAAAGAAAAAAGAAAATAACCTTTTTAACAATATATTGGCGATTGTAGTTTTATCGCTTCCTCTTGTGCCGTTTCTGTTTAATCTTTTTGCGCACCCGAGGTACTTTAGCCAGTGGTGGGCACCCTTTAGCTGGTCTAAACTTTTGTTTTACTTTACGGATTTATTCTCCCCCGTGCTCAAAAACATTTCTAACGCTCCGCCGAGTTTTTTGGAGCAGATTTTCAACAATGCCGCTTTAAATATAGGTTTTATAATCTTTGCGCTTGTGCCGTCCGTTATTTGTCTCGCTCTTGCAATAAAGGCTTTTCAAAACGGCAGGAGGGTAAACTGGTATATGCTGACAGTCTTTGCAGCAACCTTTTTAACCGTGCTTGCGGCATCACTCTTTGGCAAAATAATTTTTCTCACAAAATATTTAATTGAACTTTATCCCATATTATTACTTCTTGTTGCCGTGGGCTGGTCGACAATGAAATTAAGAGGGCTTAAAATATCACTTGCAACCATATTTGCGGTACTTACACTTTTTTATATCGTTGTTTCTTACACTTCCCCTGTGCGCCTTGTGCGCGAAGAGGGACAAAGACTTGCGGTAAGCGCACTTAAGGGCATGGGGGTTCAAAACAGCGACAGGGTGTTGTATCTTTACTATCCGCCCTCGCGTTTTGAAAAATACACAAAAGAAGACAATCTTTTTTTTTACGCAAATTCAATAGACAAGTATAATTTCCCTTATATTGTCTATCCCGGAGATTCGGACACATATGAGGCTTTTAAAGACGGAAAAAGGCTTTATCGGGATGTGTTTTTGCTTAAGCACAATGAAAAACTGAGTAATTTTTTAAACGATAATTACTGGTCGAAAATAAATAAGGGCGATAAGTTTTTTATAGTCGAGCTGAAGTCGGTTTCATTTTTTAGTGAAGAAAGGCTCGATAATATAGTACTTAACGGCGAGCAGTACGGCAGGATTCCGTTTTTATACCTTGTAAGCTCGTATGCAAAAAATTATGCACTTAAGGAGTCGCGCACAAAACTTTCGTACATAGGTCACTGGGACAGCGGAAGCTGGCGGGTTTACCTTTTTGAAAAAGCCTAATTTTCGAGATTATCCCTTGTAATAATCCTGTCTATAAGACCATATTCAAGAGCTTCCTGAGCCGTCATAAAGTTATCTCTTTCCGTGTCTTTTTTAATCTTTTCGACTTTTTGACCCGTATGTTCCGCCATAAGCTCGTTGAGCATGGTTTTCATTCTTAAAATTTCTTTTGCTTCAATTTCAATATCCGTAGCCTGCCCTTTTGCTCCGCCCAGAGGCTGGTGAATCATTATTCTTGCATTGGGGAGTGCAAGGCGCTTTCCTTTTGCACCGCCCGAGAGTAAAAACGCACCCATAGAAGCGGCATCACCGAGGCAGATTGTTGAAACATCGGCTTTTATAAGCTGCATAGTGTCATAGATTGCAAGTCCTGCAGTTATAACACCGCCGGGGGAGTTAATGTAGAGCATAATGTCTTTTTCGGGATTTTCGCTGTCTAAAAGCAAGAGCTGTGCGACAATCGAGTTTGCTACATCATCATCGATTTCCGAACCGAGAAAGATTATTCTTTCCCTTAAAAGTCTTGAAAAAATATCAAATGACCTCTCTCCTCTGGATGAGGATTCAATTACTGTCGGAACATAGTCGATAATTTTGTACTCGTTCATATGCTATCCTTTAAAATATGCTACCTGTTTATTATATTATTAAAAATGTTAAAAATTCAACCGTAAATGTTTTTAAATAATTTGTTTGTAGTATAATCGGATTTGGTGGGTTTTTACCCTGTCACGGTAATTAATAAAAGGAAGTTTTGATATGTATAATGTAGCAATAGTTGGCGGCGGCCCCGCGGGAATTTTCACGGCTCTTGAAATAACAAAATTAAAGCCTGATTGGAAAGTTGTTTTAATAGAAAAAGGCAGCAGGATAGAAAAAAGAAAATGCCCCATGAGAGAAGGCTTAAAGCAATGCGTAAATTGCAAAAACTGCGGACTTCTCTGTGGCTGGGGCGGAGCGGGTGCGTTTTCCGACGGCAAACTGACCCTTACTCCAGATGTGGGCGGGCACCTTGTGGATTATATGTCATACAAAGATGTCGAAGACCTTATTGCATACTGTGATAAACTCTACCTTGAACATGGCGCAACAGAAGTTGTTTACGGTATAAACAGGGAGGAATTTGCCGATATAGAACGTGCGGCAACGTTAGCGGAATTAAAGCTTGTACACTCTCCCGTAAGGCACCTTGGCACGGAGCGCTCGCTGCATGTATTAAAACATATGCAGGACTATCTGGATGAAAAAATTACCATAATAAACAATCAAAAAGTTGAAAGCCTGATTGTTGAAAATGAACAGGTAAAGGGTTTTGTGACCAACACGGGCGATAAAATATTTGCAGACTATATTGTAATTGCTCCCGGACGCGAAGGTGCGGATTGGCTGACCCATGAATTTGCAAAAAATAAAATCGGCATGGTAAATAATGCGGTTGATGTCGGCGTTCGTGTTGAGTTGCCCGCAGCGGTTATGGAGCCCATCACTTCAAGACTTTACGAATCAAAACTTATTTATCACTCGCCCACATTCGGTGATGAAGTAAGAACATTTTGCATGAATCCTAACGGAGAAGTTGTAAATGAAAACTACAACGGCATTTCAACCGTTAACGGTCATTCTTATGCAAACAAAAAAACCGATAATACAAACTTTGCGCTCCTTGTATCAAAGAAATTTACCGAACCTTTTAAAGAGCCTATTAAATACGGGCAGCATATAGCAAGTCTTGCGAACATGCTCGGAGGCGGCATTCTGGTGCAAAGATTCGGAGATTTGCTCGACGGCAGGCGCTCAACGGCTCAGAGAATCAAAGAAAGCATAATCACCCCGACACTCACCTGTGCAACCCCGGGAGATTTAAGCCTTGTGCTTCCCTACCGCCAGCTTTTAAGCATAATAGAAATGCTCTATGCGCTTGATAAAATCGCACCCGGTGTTGCTTCAAGATACACTCTCTTATACGGTGTAGAGGTTAAATTCTACTCTGCACGCGTGCTTTTGACAAATGAACTTGAAACGGAAGGAGTCAAAAACCTCTTTACAATAGGCGATGGTGCGGGTGTAACCAGAGGTCTTATGCAGGCAAGCGCCTCGGGTGTTCATGTGGCGCGCGTTATTGCTTCAAGATAATTGTTTAGAATTAATAAGGCAATTGACAGGCTTATTAAAAACCTCTAGACTTGAATAGTACAAGGTAAAGGCAAGGGGGCTTGGAATATGGAAATATACAAAATTTGGGCTATAGTCGGTTTTTTATTTCTTTTTGTTGAAATACTGACACCTTCCATGTTCTTCCTGCCGCTTGGCGGTGCAGCTTTTTTTGCTGCGGTGGCTGCATTTAAATACCCCGATAATTACTGGATTCAAGGGGGTGTCTTTGCACTGTTTGCGGTTTTGTTTTTTATTACGGTTCGTCCGTTTATGCGGAAAAAGGAAGACGGCGACGAGCAAACAGGCGTGGAAGCTAAGTATATTGCAAATGAGGCGCTTGTGACAAAAGATATAGGCGCAGAGCACACTGACGGCATTGGTGAAATTAAAATTTACGGAGAAATCTGGCAGGCTAAATCTGCTGACGGCAGTGAAATAAAAGCCGGAGAAATGGTTAAAATCACCAAAAATGAAAGCCTGATTATGTTTGTTGAAAAAATTAATAAGGAGTAAAAGATGGTATTATTTCTGGTTTTTGTAGTTCTTGTCGTAGTGTTTTTCCTGAGCGGATTTAAAATTGTAAATCAGGCGCAGGTTATGATAATCGAGCGCTTGGGACGCTTTAACCGTATTTTGCACCCGGGTCTGCAGTTTATTATTCCTTTTGTCGACACTGTCCGCGGCGTGCACTGGAAAAAAGTCTTAAGAATGCCTTCGGGTGAGTCATACAGTGTATACTCCACGGTGGACAAGATTGATTTAAGGGAGAGTGTTTTTGATTTTCCGCGCCAGAATGTTATTACAAAAGACAATGTTACAATTTCAATTAACGCACTTTTGTATTTCCAGATAATTGACCCTAAAAGTGCCGTTTATGAGATTGAAAATCTTCCCGAAGCCATTGAAAAACTGACCCAGACTACACTCAGAAACGTCATAGGCGAGATGGATTTAGACACTACTTTTACTTCGCGCGATATAATTAATGAAAAATTAAGAGCAATCCTTGATGACGCTACAAATAAATGGGGTGTTAAGATAAACAGGGTTGAACTGCAGGATATTATTCCGCCGAAAGAAATTCAAAACGCTATGGAAAAGCAGATGAAAGCCGAGCGCGACCGCCGTGCGGCAATCCTTGAAGCGGAAGGTCTTAAAAAAGCGGCAATCCTTGAAGCTGAGGGTGTTAAAGAAAGTCAGATAAATAAGGCAGAGGGTGAAAAGCAGGCGGAAATCCTTGTTGCCGAAGGTAAAGCGCAGGCGCGTATAAGAGAAGCCGAAGGCGAGGCGCAGGCTATTAAAAATATAATTGATGCACTGAGCGGCAACGGTCAGCCCGATAAGTACCTGATTGCAATGAAATATATTGAAACACTTCAAGAGATGACAAGCGGCAAAGACAACAAGGTTGTTTATATGCCCTATGAGGCAACGGGCATTTTAAGCTCGGTTGACGGTATTAAGCAGATGTTTGACAAAAAATAACAACGAATTAAGGAAAGTATGACAAAAGCAAATAAAAGATTACTTGTGGTAGATGATGACGAGCAGATAAGAGAACTTCTGGCTTTTGATATAGCGCAGAGCGGCTATATAGTTGACAGCGCGCAAGACGGCGAGGCGGGTCTGAAAAAAGCTCTTGAAAATAACTATGACCTTATTTTGCTTGATGTTATGATGCCAAAGATGAACGGGTATGATGTTTGCAGAAATATCAGGCTTGTAAAACCGAACATTCCGGTGCTTATGCTCACCGCCAAGGGTACAATTAACGATAAAACCGAAGGATTTGACTGCGGTGCGGATGATTATCTGGTTAAACCCTTTGACATACAAGAAGTTCTGCTTCATATAAGGGCTCTTTTGAGGCGCAGTGAAAGTTCAAGTGACGATAAGGATTCAAAGGAAGTGTTAAGAGCGGGAGATATTGAAATCCTGCCTGATTCGCTGGAGGCTGTAATTCAGGGTAAAAAAACAAAGCTTACACCTACTGAGTTTGAAATTTTATACTGCCTTATGCAGCACCTGAACAGTCCGGTTACTCTTGCAACTCTTCTGGATGAAGTCTGGGGCTATGGTTCTGATGAAGATGTAAGAATGGTAAGAGTGCACGTTGGTTCTTTAAGACAGAAAATTGAAGAAGATACAAGAAAGCCAAAGTATCTGCACACCGTAACAAATGTCGGCTATAAACTCACACCCTTCGGCTCTCTGGAGGAAGCATAATGCAGAGGCTTAAAATTGCCCAGCAGATAATAATTGTACTGCTTTTTGCCGTACTTATACCTTTTGTTACAATCGGTCTTATTATTTCCAATATTTCCCAGCAGTCGGTAAGGCGCGAGCTTAACTACAGTGCGCTTGAAATTTCCCGCTCCATTGGCGAGAATGTGGAGAGTTATCTTAAATCCTGTCAGGATATATTAAATCAGGCGGCTGATGCAATTACATTTATTCCCTATGCGGCAGACCGTGCGGATTTTTTAAGCGAAGTGGAGAAAAAAAGCAACGGCATTGCAAGTCTTTTTGTGCTTGAAAACACTTCTTTGCTCAAAGACAGCTACACATTCGACAAAGAAACTTCAAGGATTATACTTCACAGTCCGATTAATGATGAGTATTCCCTTGTGGCTGAACTTGATGCTGCTGATATGCAAAATGCGGTGTCCGAGCGATATAAAGATGAAAAAAGACAGATCTACATACTTTCGCAGGATGATTCTCTGATTGCAACAAATGCAATAGACGCACCGGAGTTTGAGCGCCTTCTGAAAAATCTTCCCCAGAAGAAGAAACTTGAAACATCCGAGCTTTTCAATAAATACAAAAACCAGCCCAGCGCTTATTATGCTCTTGAAAATCCCCGCTGGACGGTAATTGTAAATACTACGGAGAATATTACAAATGCAACCATAGACAAGGCGCGCTTTAGAATTATTCTCTCCCTTTCGCTTGCGGCATTTTTTATAATTGCCATGGTGGGTATTTACACTTTTTATCTTTATATAAACATAAGGCAGCTGTTTAAGGGAATTATTGCCATTTCAAAAGGAAGTTACGAGAGAAAAATTCACCTTTTAAAAAGCGCCTTTACGCCTCATGAAATAGTTTTTCTTGCAAAAGAATTTAACTACATGGCAAAAAAAATTCACCAATCTTATAAAGATTTATCCGAAAAAAATCTTGAACTTGAGCGCCTGAATGATTTTCGCACCAATCTTGTTAATGCCATAAGTCATGAGTTCCGCACCCCGCTTACAAGCATTGTGGGGTATTCAAGCAGACTTTTGCGCCATGATATAACGATAGATAACGATACCAGGGTAAAATCTTTAAAAATCATAAAACAGCAGGCGCAAAGGCTTTCAAGGATGGTTGAAGACCTGCTTGTTGTGCCCGAGATTGAGAGTTTCAGCATTCAATTAAATAAAGTTGAAATCAACCTTGGTGAAGCAATAGAAAACTCTGTCCTGTATGCAAATTCAAATAATTCAAAGTTTGAGATTGAGCTATCACCTGATTTGAAGTCCGTATATGCTGACAGCGACCGTCTGGAACAGGTTCTTGTAAACCTGTGCGACAATGCAGTTAAATACAACAGGGATAACGAAGTTATAAGAGTTTCTGCAAAAAATATCTCGGGACGCCCGTGTGTTACCATAATAAATAAAACGCTGCCAATCCCCGAGGATATGAAAGGAAAACTTTTTGATAAGTTTATCCGCATGGATTCTGAACTTACGCGCACAACCCGCGGAACGGGACTCGGGCTGTATATAGTAAAGGGATTGTGTGCGGCAATGGATATTGATATTATACTTGAATCACAAGATGACTATTTTAATATAACACTGGTTTTTAATGACTATGCCGGGCAGTCTTGAATATATGAAAGCGGCAATAGATGAAGCACGTTTGTCGGGCGTTGATATCCCCGTCGGATGTGTAATTGTGCACAATAATGAAATTATTGCACGCTGCGCAAATAAAAGAGAGAAAAAAAATGATGTAAGCGCACATGCAGAGATTCTTGCACTCAGGCAGGCATCAGATATTCTTGGCAACTGGAGGCTTGCGGGTTGTAAGATGTTTGTAACGCTTGAGCCTTGCCCTATGTGCGCCTGGGCTGTTTTAAATTCGCGCCTTGAAGAAGTGTACTTCGGTTCTTATGATTTAAAATACGGGGCGCTTGGTTCAAAGATTAATCTTGTTAATATTTCAAATTTCAAAACAAAAGTCTTTGGCGGCATTATGGAAGATGAGTGCAACAAGATTTTAAAAGATTATTTTTTGGAGCTTAGAAAATGAAAGAATATCTCGATAAACTTGTAAAAAAATATGAAACAAAAGATTTTATAAAAGACGACCCTGTTTTGTTTGCACACAAATTCAGGGATAAAAAAGATATTGAAACAGCCTCTTTTATTGCGGCTCTTTTTGCTTTCGGAAAAAGAGAAGCGTTTATAGGCAAATTGAATACACTTTTTGCGCTTATGGAAAATAAGCCGTATGATTTTATATGCGAATTCTCAAAGAATTCTCATTTGCTTGACGGTTTTGTTTACAGGTTTGTAAAAGATACTGACTTGATTTGCTTTTTTAATGCGCTTGAAAAACTCTACACAAAGGACAAAATGACGCTTGAGGAATTGTTTTTTGAGGGCGGGAAAAAGGGTAAAATGCTCTCTTATGTAAGCGAATATTTTTACCTGTGCCAAAGGCATGCCCCGGGGCCCGGGTTTTGTCATCTTTTTGCGCGTCCGGATAAAGGGGGTGCCATGAAAAGAATGAATATGTTTTTGCGCTGGATGGTAAGAAAAGGCCCCGTAGACCTTGGTTTATGGGATTTTATAAAACCATGCGAACTTTTAATTCCGCTTGATGTACATGTGGGCAAAGTTTCGCGTTCACTGGGTTTATTAGACAGGAAGGCAAATGATTTTAAATCAGTGCTTGAACTTACGCAAAAACTCAAAGAGTTTGACCCTGATGATCCGATAAAGTACGATTTTGCACTTTTTGGCGCAGGTGTAAATTCTGATTAATTATTTATTAAATTATATGGAAACGCAAAATATTTGTATTAAAATACATAGTATAACAGGATATAGAACAATATCGCATAAACAGCAAAAGGACAGCAATGAAGTATTCTAAATATTCCGTAGTTATTATCGGCAGCGGTGTTGCAGGGCTTTATACGGCTCTTAAAATTGCATCACAAAAACACACAAATGACGGAATACTTGTTGTAACCAAATCAACTCTTGAGATTTCCGGCTCAAGACTTGCTCAGGGCGGAATAGTGGCTGTCCTGCCGGAGATAAACAAAGAAGATTCTATAAGCTCGCACATAAGCGACACGATAAAAGCAGGCTGCGGCTTAAATGATTTTAATACTGTTAAATTCATTTCCCAGAATTCATCCTGCGTAATTCAGGATTTAATAAATTTAGGCGTTGAGTTTGATAAAACCCCGGGCGGTAAATTGAGTTTTGCACTTGAGGCCGCACACAGTGTAGCGAGAATTTTGCACGTAAAAGACGCGACCGGCATGGCCATTGAAGATGTCCTGTGTAAAAAGGTCAGGGAATCTAATGACATAGATGTATATGAAAATACTTCCGCTATTGAGATACTTGTTGACAAGAATAACAGCGCCAGAGGTGTCATTGTATACAATCGCGAATCGGATTCTTACGAAGCTGTGTATTCAAATGCTCTGGTTATTGCAACAGGCGGCATAGGGCAGATTTATGCGCACACTACAAACCCTGAAGTTGTAACAGGGGATGGTATAGCGCTTGCTTATCGTGCCGGTGCAGATATTGAAAATATGGAGTTTGTTCAGTTTCACCCAACCGCTCTTGCCGTGAATAATAAAGTTTCAATGCCCCTTGTATCTGAGGCTGTGAGGGGCGCGGGTGCAAAATTATGCGACTCTAAGGGCGTGTATTTTGCACATGATTTTGATGAACGTGCCGAACTTGCCCCCAGAGATGTTGTTGCGCGCGCCATTTATACTACAATGAGGAAAAACGGGGATGACCACGTATTTCTTGATATTTCACAAATGGGGATTGAATTTTTCAGAAGAAGGTTCCCGAATATATCAAAAAGCTGTGAAGAAAACGGCATAGATATATCTGACGGCTTAATTCCCGTTGCTCCTGCGGCACACTACTTTATGGGCGGAATAAAGACAAATGTATGCGGTGAAACATCAATAGAAAATTTATACGCGCTCGGCGAAGTTTCATGCAGCGGTTTTCACGGCGCCAACAGACTTGCTTCAAACTCGCTCCTTGAGTGTGCGGCAGGAGCTTATGAACTTGCTGATTTTCTCTCTCAAAGGAATCTTGACGCTCCTAAAAATTTTGACGAGAAGGTTAAAGAAACTCTGAATAAATATGAACAGGATTCAGACAATACCTGTGATTTTGAGGAAACGGATATTGAAGAAATAAAAAACTCAATAAAAGATATCATGTGGGAAGGCGCCGGAATAGTCAGAAATAAAGAAGGACTGCTCAGGGCAAAGCTAAAACTTGAAAAACTCCTCCAAGCCATGCGCTCGTCAAACTGTGCACATATTAATGACTGCTATGAGGCAAAAAACATGATTCTTGTTTCGCTTCTTATTGTAAATGCAGCCCTTAAGAGAGAAAATTCAATAGGCGCGCATTTCAGAGAAGATTTCCCCAAAAGCACATATGACATAACAACATCGGGTGCGCAGGCACAAGAAACACATCAAGAGGTAAGCGATAATGGCGAAATTTTTGTTGAATGATTTTATGATTGAAGAGCATGTGAAAAACGCTCTTATTGAAGATATCGGCTATGGTGATATTACAACCGATTCGGTTTGTGCTTCGGCCCGGGGTGATATGGATTTTATCGTATTTCTTACAACAAGAAACGACGGTGTATTTTGCGGCGCCGATGTATTTGAATGCGTTTTTAGAGTTCTTGCAAAAGATAAAGTTAATGTGGAGTTTTACTTTAATGACGGTGATGAAATTAAAAAAGGCGATAAAATTGCCAAGATTTCAGGCTCTGCAAGGTATATTTTAACGGGTGAACGGCTTGCGCTTAATTACACGCAGAGAATGAGCGGTATTGCGACAATGACAAGGAAATACCGGGATATTGCCTCTAAGTACGGTGCAAGAGTTGTAGATACAAGAAAAAACACTCCTAATTTCAGAATTTTTGAAAAATACGCCGTAAAGGTAGGGGGCGGTTATCTTCACAGGTTTAACCTCTGTGACTGTGTTATGCTTAAAGACAATCATATTGCACTTCTTGGCGGTTCTATAAAAGATGCTGTTAAAAAAGTGCGTGAAAATATCTCACATGCTCATAAAATAGAAGTTGAGTGCGACGCGATTTCTCAGGTTAAAGAAGCCCTTGAAGCGGGTGCCGATATTATAATGCTTGATAATATGTCCCCTGCGCAAATGCGAGAGTGTGTTAAGCTTATCGATAAAAGAGCGGTCGTTGAGGCAAGCGGCGGTGTTGACCTTAATTCGCTTGAAGAAATAGCAAAAACAGGGGTGGATATAATCTCAACCAGTGCTATTGTCGCAAGGGCAAATACGCTTGATTTGGCTTTCGATTATATAGGTTAGATTTACCAGTTTTTGTCTTTTATCTGTCCGTTTAGCCTGTAAGCGGCAGTTAAGAGTATATCAATTGTTGATGAGTACGGAGGCGCGTATGGAAGATCCAGATGCAGAAATTCTTCCACGGTAAGACCCGATTGAAGCGCTGAGGTTACCGTGTTTATTCTCTTGTTGACATCTCCAGTTCCGATACCCTGTGCGCCCAGAAGTTTTCCTGTTTTTTTGTCTGCAACAAGTTTTATTGTTATATTTTCAGAGTTTGGCATATAGCCTGCCTTATCTTTTTTGACAACTGTTGCACTTATGGGGTGTATGTCAAATTTTTCGGCAATTCTAGCCGCATCTTCTGCGCTAATACCGGTTAGTGCTATGGTGTAGTTAAAATATCTTGTTATAGCCGAGCCTAAAATGCCTTCAAACCTTTCACACACCTCGGGGCAGTTTGTAAGGTTAATTGCCGCAACTCTGCCTTCTTTATTTGCAATTGTTCCCAGTGAAGCGTAGAGCGGCCTTTTTGTAATGAGGCAGCGCTCCTGGGTGCAGTCGCCTGCCGCCCATATGTTTGGAACATTTGTCCGCATTGAAACATCTACTGCAATGCCCCCTGTGACACCGATTTCAACACCTGCATCGCGGGCAAGTTCGACATTGGGTTTTACGCCTGATGCAATGACGCAGAAATCTGCTTCGATTTCAAGACCGTTTTTTGTTATAAGCTTTGTAAATTTACCGTTTTCATCGGATATAAATTCTTCAACTTCCTGGCTGAAATGCATTTCAACCCATTGTCCGTCACGCTCGAGGATGTGGTTTTTTATCATGTCGCTAAATTCACTGTCAAAAACCCTCATCATACGGCTGCAGCTTTCAACAAGCACAACGCTCAAGCCGTTTTGCACAAAGGCTTCAATGAGTTCCACCCCTATAAAACCTCCGCCTATAATCACCACTTTTTTAGCTTCGTGCATTGCCTCTTTTATTGCAATACCGTCTTTTATTCTCCTTAAAAAATAAACTCCGTCTATGTCAATATTTTTAATTTTGGGCTTAATGGGTTCGGCACCGGTGCAGAGTACAAGTTCGTCATAGTAAACTTCTTTGCCGTTAATGATTACACATTTTTTATCGGGCAGAATTTTTTGTGCCGTATGTTCCAAAAACACCTTTATTCCTTGCTTTTCAAAATCTTCAGGTGTTCTTATTATCAACTGGTTTATATTTTTAACCGTTCCTTCTATGAAATACGGCAGCCCGCAGGCGCTGTAGGAAATGAGATTTTCCTGCGTGTACAGCTCTATTTCATTTTCGGGTGTCATTCTTTTTGCTTTTGCGGCTGTTTTCGGGCCTGCCGCACTCCCGCCGATTATTACTATTTTTTTCATGCTATTATTATGCAGAAGGTTTAAGGAAAATGTATCTTACAGGCGGGCAGTATAAAGGAAGAAAAATAACTACTCCGCAAGGAGTACGACCGACTCTTTCAATTGTAAGAGAGAGTGTTTTTAATGTTTTGTACTCGCATTTTGGAGACTTTTCAGATAAAAAGTTTGCGGATTTGTTTCTCGGCAGCGGGATAATGACACTTGAAGCTTTATCCAGAGGCTTTTCAACAGTATCTTTTGAAACGGACGCGCGCGTGATAAAGGTTGTAAAATCCAATATGAAAGACATATCTTCGGATATGCAAATTATAAAGGGTGATTCTCTTAAGTGTGCATACAGACTAAATGCTAAATATGACGTTATTTATGCGGATCCCCCGTGGAGCTATTCGTATACCGAAATATTTAAGCTTTGCTCCCTGCTGCTTAATAATGACGGAATTGCGGTTATTGAGTGCGATAAAAAGAAAAAGCCCGATATATTAAGAGAACTTGAATCTTTTAATACGCTTGAGCTTTTTAAAGAAAAAAATTATGGTCGTTGTTGTCTTTTGTTTTTGAGTTGTAACTATGACGATATATCGTCGTTATCTACATAATTTGAAATGTTTGTTGCCTGAAATTTAGGGTGTTCTTCTTCCATTTCTTCAATTTCCGTGTCTACCCCGTATCCTGCGATTTCTGCGTTTGTAACTCTGCCGTCGCCGTTTTTATCTATTTCGCTAAAGTGTGCAAGAACTTCTTCGAGCTGTGAACTTGCGGAACCTGAATAGCAAAGCTGCATAAGCTCCTGATAGCTAAGCCCCTTTTGTGAAAGCTGGTTTGTGTACTGCTGCAGGTCGGTTGCACTTATTTTTCCGTCGCCGTCAGAGTCGATTGATGAAAAATTTTGTGTTAAGTAACTTTGAAAACCGGCGTTTAAGTTATTTTTGTTTACTTCATCAGACGGGTTTATTATCTGATCCAGTGTTAAACCGCCCGAAGCGCCCGCGCTGAGTACGGCAAAATTGTTTGTAAGACCATATATGGCCTGCGCCATAAGTCCTTGTCCGTTTAATCGTGTGCTCATAATCTAACCTCGTTTATAACCTAAAATAAACTTAATGATTTTTTTAAAAAAAGAAAACAACCTTTTGGATGATATGGCTTGTTTCGGGTTTATATAAGTTGTAGAATGCTTTTATGAGCGAGAAAAAACAATTTTTGGGAGTTATGTTTGAATGCTGTCATGTTTACGGCAGGATTTACAAAAATAAAGAGGGCACCTGTTATTCAGGCAGGTGCCCAAAGTGTCTTAAACAAGTTAGTGTAAGGATAGGGAAGGGGGGAACAAGTAATAGGTTTTTTAAGACTTATTAATCTTGTTTTGGGGAAATCTTTTTATCGGTTTTTCAACTCTTCTTCGCTGTAGAATTGTATATTGCCGTTTGCGTCTTTTAATATTTCATTATTGCTGCCGCGCTTTATTTCGGGCAGTTTGATTTCGCCGTATATAATGTTAGGGTCTTCAATTCCGTTTAATTCGCAGGTTTTTTGTATGTATTGGTTGTAATCGCTGCTATATAGCTCTATGCCCTCAACATTGTTTTGAATAATTCTTGAAAGGCAGTCATTCGGGCCTTCACCCCACGGGTCTACAGCGACTTTTTGATAGAGTTCTTTTGTTTTGTTGTCTTTTTTGTCAGTGGTAGCTGTCTGCCCTTCTATGGGGCTGGTTTCAAGAACTGTTGCCGCGTCATACACACTGTTAAGCATTAATTCGGATTCTTCGCGCGACAGTGCATTGTCGCCGTTTCGGTTTACTGCGGCTTCAAGATCGGCTGCAAGCTCTTTATCTATTTCGCCTTTGTCGTTATCGAGATATCCCGATTTCTTTGCTGTTTCCATAAAATCGTCCATCGGAATTGAGTTTATATTATTGCCGCCCATAATTTCATCGCTGTAATGCTCGACAAAATTTTCTCTTGAGTCAAAAATACTGGAGTCATCGCTGCTTTCTCTGGCTTTTTCAAAAGCTGCTTTTGCTCTTTCTTCAAATTCTTCCCTTATTCCCATTGCATCAAGTATGCCGTTTATATTGTTTACGTTGCCGCTCACTTTCCTTTTAACCTTTCAATTAAATTAAATTTATTGTCAAATTATCTATCGGCACACAAGAGCGTATACTTTATGCTTTGTAAAGAAATGTTAAAAAGCACCCCTTTTGGAGGTGCTTAAAAACCATTTAAAAATACGAATGTCTATTTTAAGGCTTGTTCCAGATTGTATGCGGCTCTTAAAATTGTGGCTTCATCAAGGTTTTTGCCTATTATCTGCAAGCCTACGGGCATTTTATCCGAGTCAAATCCGCACGGTGTGCTGAGTGCGGGCGCTCCTATCAGGTTTGCACTGATTGTTGCAATGTCTGTTAAATACATTGCAAGCGGGTCTTCGTTTCTTGAGCCTATATCAAAGGCGGTTGTCGGGCATGTAGGTGAGATTAGTACATCCACATCCTTAAATACATTGTCAAAATCGTTTTTGACAAGGCGCCTTAACTGCTGTGCTTTCTTGTAATAAGCGTCGTAATAACCGCTTGAAAGCGCATATGTGCCGAGCATTATACGTCTTTTTACCTCGTCGCCGAAACCCTCTGCACGGGTTTTTGTGTACATTTCAAGCAGGTTTTGGGCGTCTTTTGTGCGGTATCCGTATTTAACGCCGTCAAAGCGTGCAAGATTGGAGCTTGCTTCCGCCGTTGCAACAATGTAGTAAATACCTATAGAGTATTTTAAGAGCGGCAGAGATACTTCTTTTATCTGTGCGCCGAGTTTTTTATAAGTTTCAATGCAGTTCTCCGCGGATTTTCTGACGTCATCGCTGACACCTTCTGCCATAAGTTCTTTTATAACGCCAATTTTAAGACCTTTGATGTCATCTTTAAGGGTTTTTCTGACATCTTCAACGTCAAGATTCAGTGATGTTGAGTCTTTTTCGTCATGACCCGCTATTGCCATGTAAAGGTCTGCAATATCCTCCACGCATCTGCCAAAGGGGCCTATCTGGTCTAAAGAAGAAGCAAATGCTATAAGACCGTAACGCGAAACCCTGCCGTATGTAGGTTTAAAGCCGTTGATACCGCAAAAGCTGGCGGGGAGTCTTATGCTTCCGCCCGTGTCGGAGCCGAGCGAAACCGTTGCTTCGTATGCCGCAACGGAAGCTGCCGAGCCGCCCGAGGAGCCTCCGGGGACTTTATTTAAATTATGCGGGTTTCTGACGATTTTAAAGGCGGAGTTCTCGTTGCTTGAGCCCATTGCAAACTCGTCAAGGTTTGCTTTTCCCACGATAGGTACTAAATTTTCTTTAAGCTTTTTTGTGACCGTTGCATCAAACGGCGATACAAAGTTCTCAAGGATTTTTGAACTTGCGGTGGTTTTTGAACCTGTCATGTTCATATTGTCTTTGAGTGCAAGAGGAATGCCTGCCATAAGAGGCAGTTCTTCATTTTTTGCAATTTTTTCATCGACTTTTTTTGCGGTTTCAATCGCATATTCTTTTGTTAAAGAATTATATGCGCCTATTTTATCGTCAAGATTTTCAATTTGTTTAAATGTTTCTTCAACCAGCTCAAGAGCACTTACTTCCTTGTTTAACAGTGCTTTTCTCTGTTCAACTGCGGTCTTTTTCAATAATTCCATTGATTCTGCTCCACTATTTTGTATTATAATAATTGTATGTCAAACAAACTCAAAGGCAAATCGGGTGAAGACCTGGCGGCGGATTTTTTATTAAACGGGGGGTTTAAAATCCTCGAGAGGAATTTCAGATACTCGCGCTGCTCGGAGATAGATATAATTGCAAAAAAAGACGATATTTTATATTTTATAGAGGTTAAGTACAGGACATCCGACGCTTTTGGCTTTCCGCTTGAGGCAATTACAAAATCAAAACTGGAGAAAATAAAAGCGGGGGCAAGTTATTACCTCTCAAATACAAAAGAGAAATTTAAATCATACAGAATAAGCGCCGTTTCAATCCTTGGCTCAAAAATAAATTTCATAGAAAATATTCTTTTCTAGCAAAAATATTTTTTTTCATGTTTTATACATCTCGGCTCGTTTTTTAGAAGGTATCAATTATGTTAAAAATCTTTAATTCCCTAGGGGCTGCTTTTCGCCCTCAAAATAAGAATGAAAACTGCAGCAATACTGCGGGTTTGCGGCATACACCCGTTTACTTTCGCGCGCTTTCTTTTAAGGGATTAAATCTAAAACCTTTAGAGCATGACTGTGTTTCTTTCACGAGCAGAAAAAAACAAAAGGATTTGCCGCACAGCAGAAATATCGTTCCTCAGGCTGTTGTAAAAACAAGGGATGCCGAGGACAAAACACTGCGCGAGCATGAAAGAACAATAACAAACGTGCTTGCCCACACTATATACAGAGAAGCACAAAGGGATACCACCAGATTAAAAAGCACAATAAAGAAAAGCCTTGATTTTCTTGAAGTGCGAAGAGGGCAGCAGTGTGATAAAGATCACCCTATCTGGGGTTTTGAGTTCAGGACAAAAGGGCCGAATTCAATAAGAGAAAAAGCTTCCCAGAAGTATCTGCACTCAAAAGAGGCTGTAATAAACGGACTTGGTGATATTATAGGCGCAAGAATTATCCTTGGCGACGGTTTCAGGGGCAGCGGAGATATTATTATAGACAGGCTTATTGAAACCGTAAAAGACGGAAGACTTAAAATTACCGAAGTCGAAAACCATACGCCTGCGGATAAAAAATACCAATATGCCAGCCAGACAAAACTGCACAAGCTTGCAGTGGCTTCTGCCGATAAATACGGCATACTCGTCAGCGAAAAAAGCACCAGAAATGAAACCGGCTACACGGCCATACACCTTTCTGTCGAATTTCCCGACGGTTATTCGGGAGAAATTCAGATACTCGGGCGTGATGTTGCGGTTTTAAAAGAACTGGAAGATATTCCGTATAAAATACTGCAGGGTAAAAGTGTGCATCCGGAGTATGGCGAGATAAAAGAAATTTTAAGCCCGCTGTGTCCGGTTGATGACAATCCTGACAATCCGGAGAATATCAAAAGGGCAAAACTTAAAAAAGAATTTATAGCATACACTGCTGCCGCGTATAAATACGAACGCGAGAAAGGCCCTGCGACAAAAAGACATGAGCTTGTTCCTGAATTTTTAACCATACAGGAATTTGCGCGTTCTCAAAGAAGAAAAATTCATCTGACGCCGGATATGGATTTTAATAATTTGTATAAAATAAAAACCTCTGCGGATCATAGAATCAAAGAATCCATGAAAGAATAATTTTACTTGAATAATCCTTAATTTTGTAGTAAAAAAATAGTGTATTCACTCACAAAATGTAAGGATTCAAAATGGTAAAAAAACTTATTACTCAAGACACCAGAATGTTCTTGACAGGAAACGAAGTTATTGCCTATGCGGCTAACGCTGCCGAGGCAGAGTTTATGTACGGTTATCCCATCACTCCTCAGAATGAAATCATGCACACATGGTGCAAGCTGCTTCCTAAGACAGAAGCGGGTTTCTTGCAGACTGAAGATGAAATCTCCGCAGGTTTTTCTACTATCGGAGGTATCTTAGCCGGTAAAAGAGCTTTTACTGCAACTGCTGGCCCCGGTAATGTTATTATGCAGGACGCGCAGAGCATGGCTGAAATGATGAGAATACCCTTTGTGTGCGCCGTAATGCAAAGAGGCGGCCCGTCTACGGCTACCGTTATTTATGCTCAGCAGGAAACAAGGCTGACATGCTTTGGCGGCAACGGCGAAGGGTTTAGAATTGTATACTCTACTGCCGGACACCAGGATCTTTATGATTATATGATTAAGGCGTTTAACACTGCCTGGAAATACAGATTCCCTACATTTATGCTGGCTGACGGTTATCAGGGCAAAATGAGAGAGCCTGTTACATTGTATGACCCTGCTTCGCGCGGTATTACAATGGTTCCGACGGAAGCCACCCTCGGCGGTGCAAACGGCAAAAGACCCGTTAACCATGTCAG
Organism: Candidatus Galligastranaerophilus faecipullorum; assembly: GCA_018713115.1. GTDB lineage: Bacteria > Cyanobacteriota > Vampirovibrionia > Gastranaerophilales > Gastranaerophilaceae > Galligastranaerophilus > Galligastranaerophilus faecipullorum. The sequence goes on along the minus strand of DVFS01000028.1, from coordinate 56,757 downwards.
AAATACATTTAACCTTGAAGAAGAACTTATGGATGTTCTTGATAAATATCAGGAAGAATTTGACAGAATTTCTCCCGAAATTGAAGAATACCTTGAATACAAAGCGGATGATGCTGAAATTCTTATCATTGCTCACGGTATTGTTGCAAGATCTGCAATGACAGCGGTTGATGAACTGAGAACAAAAGGCATTAAAGCCGGCCTGTTCAGACCTATAACCCTTCGTCCTCTTGCTGTTAAGCCCTTAAGAGCTGCCGTTGCCCGCGCTAAACAGGTTCTCTTTACGGAATCTGCAAACGGACAGCTTGCTCAAATGGTTCTTGAAAAACTTTATGGCCTGCAAACACCTTATGCAACATTATTCAAAATGGGTGTCGGTGTAACGGGTGACGACATTGTTCAAAAAGTTGAATCAATGGTTAAAGAACCTGCAACAGTATAGTTTTAGAATAGAAATAAGAGGAAAGATAAATGATAGAAATGTTAGAAAAAGGCCCGAGATTGGCAAAAGCCCAGAATGCCGAAGTCGGCGCGTCTAAATTCTGCCCCGGATGCGGGCATGGCATGATTTTAAAAACTCTTGCCCAAACAATTGATGAACTTGAACTCAATGATAAGGCTGTTTTTGGATGTGACATCGGCTGTTCGCTGTTGTCCTGGAATTATATGAACCTAGATACCGTTCAAACGCACCATGGTCGTACAACCCCGGTTATTTACGGCGTAACAAGAGCAAACCCTGACCTTGTCGGTATAGCTTATATGGGTGACGGCGGCGGTCTTGCTATTGGTTCGCAACACCTTGTGAATGCTGCGGTAAGGTCTGAAAACCTTTTGATTATCGTTGCAAACAATACAAACTACGGCATGACAGGCGGTCAGATGTCGCCTACCACAATGCCCGGTCAAAAAACTGAAACAACCCCCTACGGCCGTGACTGTGATGTAACCGGCAGACCTGCAAAAGGTGCTGAAATGGTTGCTTCGATTGCCGACCCTGCGAAATCTTTTGTTGCAAGGGCTTCTGTTTCTAATTTGAGAAAATTAAAAACTACGTTTAAAAAAGCTCTTAAAAACGTTGATATGGGCGGATTTTCATTCGTTGAAGTTCTCTCCGTATGCCCCCTGAACTGGAGAACAAACAACGTTCAAACATGGGACAGATTAAAAACTATGGAAGAATTCTTTGAAGTTAAAGAATTCGTTCAAAGAGAAGGATTGGAGTAATAATTATGGCAAGAACAAGAATAGTTTTAGCAGGCGAAGGCGGACAGGGCGTTCAAAGTATAGCAAAAATCCTTGTTGAAGCCGGTTATGAAGCAGGTAAGGAAATTCTTTATATTCCTAACTTTGGCGTTGAGCAAAGGGGCGGTGTTTCAATTGCATTCTGCCAGATAGCCGATGAAAAAATCGGTGAGCCGAGATTTTCAAAAGGAGATATCGTAATTATGCTCTCAGACAGGGCAATCGACAGATGCAGCACTTATGTTAGTGAAAATTCCACGGTTATCTATGATTCGTCGGTATGTTCCAAAAAGCCCGAGTGTAAAGCGAAAAATATCATATCTGTTGAAGCAAATAAAATTGCTAACGAACAACTGAGCGCAAGAGTATTTAATATCATTGTCCTTGGTGTTCTTTTGAGTGCAACAAATGTTCTTCAACTGAGCGATATTAAAAACGCTATGGAAATGGCGCTCGGCAAAAAATTCGACGCGAAACCGGAACTTCGCGATCTTAACTACAAAGCCCTTGAAATGGGTATGGGTTTAATAGAGAAAGCAGGTGTATAAAATGACAATAACTCATAAAGCAATAAAAGTGCCCGATGTGGCAAAAGGCAAAGCAGACTGGCATTTATATACTGACTATTGCAAAGGCTGCGGTCTGTGCATAGTTAAGTGCCCTAAAAAATGCCTTAACTGGTCAAAAGAAGTGGGTATATATCAAACACCCGCAGTTGAGCCTACTCCCGAAGAATGTATCGCCTGTGGTACTTGCGAACTTGTCTGCCCTGATAACGCAATCAGAGTAGAGAAAAAAGTGTAATATAAAACACTTTGTATAAAAATAAAAACACCCTGCAAAACTTATATTTGCAGGGTGTTTGCTTATATTATTTCAGATTATGCGTCAAATGCTGATACTATCGGAGTGTTAGTTGTGTTAACTGCTATTTGATTGATATATAAAAAGGTCCAGCTAAACATTACCGTTGTTAATACTAATATCGAACAAAGAAGATAATTCGTAAATCTATTTTCGTTCATTTTCTACCACCTTAATTTTTACTTACAAAAGAGAGATTACGCAACACAGCTTACGCTTGATACGCTGCTGCCTGCAGAAGCCATTGTTCCTGCTGCTTCGGCACCGCCGCCGTTGTATGCCATCGTGCCGAGAGTTTCCGTGGGAACTGATTGAATCGGGTTGGTTGCTGCCGCAAATTGTGCGTTAAGTTCTTCCGGTGAAATATCAAAGGGGTTTGCTGCCGGTTTTTCGGGTTCTTTCTTTTTGAGAAGTTCGTTGTTGTCGATTTGAGGATTTTGTTTTTGAGGGGTAAGAACAAAACCTCTGTTACTTGTAGCTAATGCTGCACCTGCACTTGCGCTTAACATAATGTCGTCTCCTTTTTATATCTGATAACTTTTTTTCAATCTTTACACTTATATAAAAACAATACAAAAAGTATAAATTCAGTATATACTCATTTTGTTACAATACTTAACATAAAATTAATAATAAATGCCTAAAATGCCTAAGCTGTCTTTGTTTGCAGAATTTAATACAAAAACGCAAAAATATTTTTGTTTGGTATTTATATATACAAAAGGCGGAAAAATACGGTGAAAGTTTCAAATATCAGCTTCGGTGCAAAGTTAATAGTAGATAAAAACGTGTACGAAAAAGTCCCTCCCGTGCACTCGAAAGGTTACCCCGACAAAGTGATACAGGAGTACAGCGAGTTTTTGAAACTGAAAAAAGTGGATGAAATGACCCGCAGCGATACAATAAAGCTCAAAAGAGTCAGATACGGGCGTGGTTACGGCCTAAGACTTGATTTCATATGCGGTGATAACCCTCAAAAAACAATAGAACATGCCGGAGTATATCTGGCAAAGAACGAGGCAAATATCAGGACTTCCGAGCTAATCAGGCAGACTATACAGTTTCTCTGCTACAAATACGATGTCCCTCAGAATCCTTTTTGTCATGGTTCGTTTGAAAGAGCAAAAAGGCTTATTGAAAAATATAATCAAATCTCGGGTGATATGTAGGTGGGTGCGTTTTTGGGGCTTTTACCCTTGATTACATTATGATAATAGCTGTATGTCATGGGTGTTTCGTCTTTTAATATTTCGCATTCGCAAACCTGTGCAATAAAGATTGTATGGGTTTTTGTTTCGCTAAAGTCAATCAGTTTGCATATAAAATATGCGCATGCTTCCTTGCATACGGGAAGCCCGTTTTTTATAAAATACTCGGTATTTTTAAATTTATCAAAATCTCTTGCACTTCTAAAACCAAAGGTGCCTATTACGAGCGGATTGATTTTTTCTCCCAGTACGCATAATGAAAATTCTTTGTATTTTTTTATCTGCTCATTTGTATAGTTGTCATGATTAATGCTTACAGCTACGGTAGCAGGTTCCGAGGTTATTTGCATTGCAGAGTTTGCAATGCAGCCGCAAAAGCGTTCATTATCTTTTGTGCATATTGCATACATTCCGTAGGAAAGCTTTGTAAAAGTATTTTTATCCATTGCAGCTCCACGTTTGTGTAATGTCTAATTATATATCATTTTGCGTATTTCGTAAATAAAAAGCCCGCAATTGCACGGGCTGATTGTGTTAATATGTATTTAGGGTTGTTAGGTATCAATTATTATGTTTGTTTAAACCCTGTGAATTAGTGTATTTGCTACAATTCTTATAAAATTTCTCAAAATCTTTACATTTGTTTACGGAGCGTACTGTTTTAGTATATCATCTTTGTTTATTGCACCGCTGTCAAAGAGCATTTGCACCTGTGCTATGTTATAGCGGATAATTGAATTTACAAGCTCAATTCTGGTTCTTGTTTTAAACGTTTGTGCCTGTATAACATCGATTAATATTCCCTCGCCTGCATCCAGCCTGAGCTCTGCAAGCGTAACACTTTGTGCTGCGTACTCCATCTGTTCTTTTGAAATTTCTATTCTGTCTTTTGAAATTTTGGATTCATAGTATGCCTTGAGTATATTTTCTTTTATATCCCTCAGTGATTGTTCAAGATCAACCAGCTCTTTATCAATTTCGGCCTGTTTGGCTTTTGCCTCCGTAATTGTGCCAAAACCGCTGTTTTTACCTAAATTAAAATCTATGTATCCTCCGACTATTGTGGCCGGCCCGAGTCCCGCGGCTGCCGTACCTTGCCATTGCTGTTGTGCAAGTACTCTCGGTTTTGGTACAAACTGGGTATATATCATTTTCTTTTGTTCCCTGAGCGCCCTTATTCGGGAGCGTATGCTTTTAATATCCTCTCTGCATACACAGGCAATGTCGTATAGTTTTTCTATGTCTATGTTTTCATCCACAAGAGTGTATTTTTTTGCCTCCATTTCAACAGGCATAAGACAGGTAGTTATTTCTACCCCCATAATGTTGCTAAGACGCGCCTGCGCAAGCCTGAATTCCTGCATGGCATCCAGAAGGCTTTGTCTTGCCTGTGCAAGTTCTGTTTTGGAGCGGATAACGTCAAATTTTGTTCCGAGCCCGGCTTTCATTAAATTTTCCGTCAGAGCGAGCTGTGCACAGCGCTCTTTATAGTTTTTCTGATAGATTTCAATATCCAGCTTTGCCCTTAAAAGGTCATAGTAATATTTTGTGGTGTTTAATAATACTTCGTTTCTTGTATAGTTGTAGTTATGTTTAAGGGCGAATTTAAGGTTCTTTTTTGACAGCGCTTCAAAAATTTGCTCGCCTCCTTTAGTGAGCTGGTGGCTGGCATGTATATTAACAGAAAGTGCCAGTTCGTGGAATTTATCCACAAGTGCCGCACCTACCAGCACTTGGCCGCTGTAGAAGATAGAATATCCCGAAGAGCCTATGTCGGGGAGAAAATTCGTAAGAGAGTTTTTGTATTCCCATTTTGATTTGATGTAGTCATAATCCGCGCTTTTTAAATAAAAGTTGTAAAGAAGCGCAATTTCTATGCATTCTTTCAGGTTTATATAAACAGGCTCTTCCTCAAGATAGTTTTTTACCTCGTATTCTATGTTTACTTCCTTAAGGCAGTCCCCGTATGTACCCTGAAGGTTGATTTCATCATCAAAGAGCCGTTCCTGTGAAAAACAGATATTGCCGCAGCGTATATTAAGTAAAGATATTATTAAAAAAAGTATAATTATAACTTTTTTCATAATTAAAAGAGTAATTAATATTTTGATAAAAAATAATAGGCTTTATGGGCTAATACTTTTGTGATAAATTATTGTAGTAGTTAGAATTTTCGAGGATAAAATGGACAATTCGCAAACTCAAAATATAGCAACAACATATGACGCGAGAGAGATTGAAACAAGTATTTATAAATTCTGGGAAGAAAACGAATGTTTTAAGGCTGATGCAAAGTCTAAAAAAGAGCCTTATTCTATAGTTATTCCCCCGCCTAATGTAACAGGTGTTTTACATATGGGTCATGCACTGGATGGCACTCTGCAGGATATTTTGACAAGATATCACAGAATGAGAGGTTTTGAAGCTCTCTGGCTTCCGGGCTGCGACCATGCAGGCATTGCAACACAGAATGTAGTTGAAAAACACCTTGCAAAAGAAGGTAAAACGCGTCATGACCTCGGAAGAGAAGAGTTTGTAAAGTTAACCTGGGATTGGGCAAATGACCACAAGGGGAAAATTCTCGGCCAGTTTAAAAAACTGGGTGCTTCTTTTGACCTTTCACGCGCCCGCTTTACACTTGATGAAGGGTGTTCCAGAGCTGTTAAGAAAGTTTTTGTTGACCTTTATAATAAAGGACTTATTTATAAGGGCGCCTACATTGTAAACTGGTGCCCCAGATGCCAGAGTGCCATTTCCGATATTGAAACGCAGTATGAAAACGAGGACGGTAAACTCTGGGAAATTTCATACCCTCTTAAAGATGAGATGGGCGCAATTGTTATTGCCACAACGCGTCCCGAGACAATGTTCGGTGATGTTGCGGTTGCGGTTAACCCGAATGACTACAAATATAAAGATTTAATAGGCAAAAAATGCGTTATTCCGCTCACAGGCAGGGAAATACCCATAATTGCGGATGAATATGTTGATAAAAGTTTCGGCACGGGCGCCCTTAAAATAACGCCGGCACATGACCCTAATGACTTTGAGGTCGGAAAACGCCACGGACTCAAGTCTATAAAGGTAATTGACGAACAGGGCAAAATGATAGCATGTGCAGAAGTTCACCCCGAACTTCATGGACGCGACCGTTATGATGCACGCGAAAGAACGCTTAGAATGCTAAAAGACCATCAGGTGCTGGTTAGAATTACCGACCATCCGCACGCAGTCGGCAAATGCCAGCGCTGCAATACAACAATTGAACCCCTTTTGTCCGAACAGTGGTTTGTCAAAATGGAGCCCCTTGCGCGTGCGGCGATTGAAAAGGTAAAAGACGGCTCCATAAAATTTGTTCCCTCGCGCTGGGAGAAAAACTACCTTATGTGGATGGAAAACATCCGCGACTGGTGTATTTCCCGCCAACTCTGGTGGGGACATCAGATTCCCGCCTATTATCACAAAAAAACGGGCGAGATGGTTGTGGCTCTTGAAAATCCGGATCCCGAAAACTATACTCAAGACACCGATGTTCTGGATACCTGGTTTTCATCGGGTTTATGGCCTTTTGAAACAATGGGCTGGCCTGATACGGACTCTGACGATTATAAAAAATTCTATCCTACATCAACTCTTGTAACCGGTTTTGATATTATATTTTTCTGGGTTGCAAGAATGATTACAATGGGGCTTGAATTTACAAAGAAACCCCCGTTCTCAACGGTTTATATCCATGGGCTTATTCGTGATGAAAACGGACAAAAAATGTCCAAGTCCAAGGGCAATACAATTGACCCCGTTGAAATAATTGAAAAATACGGCTGTGACGCCATGCGCTTTACCCTGACTTCGCTTTGTACATATGGCGGGCAGGATATCAAACTTTCAAATGAAAGATTTGAATACGGCAGAAATTTTGCAAATAAAATCTGGAATGCCTCAAGGTTTGTATTGATGAATCTTACAAAAAGCGGCGACGAGCTGAAATTGGACTTGAATAAGCTTACAATTGCGGATAAATGGATTCTAAATGCACTTAATAATGTTGTAAAAGAAGTTAATGATAATATTAAGAATTATCGGATAGGAGAAGTTGCTTCAATTTTGTATGATTTCTTCTGGAATTATTACTGTGACTGGTATGTGGAACTTTCAAAAATCGAGAAAAATGAGGCTGTTCTTACATATGTTCTTGAGCAGTCGCTCAAGCTTTTGCACCCTATTATGCCGCATATAACAGAAAAAATCTGGCAGATGATGCCCGTTAAAAAGACTCAAATTGCCATTATGAAAACGGAATTTCCGGCATATTGCGGCGATTTTGTCTTTGAAGCCGAGTCAAAGCAGATGGAGCTTGTCTTTGAAGCTATTAAATCTTTGAGAAACCTGAGGGCGGGTTTTAATATTCCCGTGAGCACAAAGATAAATATAAAAATTGACGGCAAAGAAGAGCTTTTTGGGCAAATTATTCCATATATCAAACGTCTGGCGCGTGTTGAAGAAGTTGAATTTGTTAAAAACCAAACAGATACCAAGCAATGTGCATATTGCACGGTTGCGGACACAAAGATAATCGTGCCTCTTGCAGGAATCATTGATATTCAAAAAGAAGTTGAGCGTCAGAATAAAAAAATTCAAAAATTTGAAGCCGAGATGAACTCTCTTGATAATCGCTTGAATAATGAGAAGTTTGTTTCTTCTGCGCCAAAAGAAGTGGTTGAGCAAACAAAACAAAGGCTTCAGGAAGTAAAGAGCGAAATTTCCACAATAAGCGAGCTTATTGAAAAGTTATCATAGAAAATGCCCCGTTTGACGGGGCATTTTTTCTAATTACATCCGCAGGCTTTTTGAATTTTACATCCGCAGTCGCAGGGGAAATGAGGAACAAGACAATATTTTGCAAGTTTTTTCATTTTTCTCTTTTCTGCGCGGTTAAACCTGTTGAAACATCTTATCTGGTCTTTGCACAATTGTGCTTTTATTTCTTTGGAAAAACATCTGTACTGCTCTTTTGCATCGTTTCTGATTTCTTTGAGCTCATCTTTTTGTTCTCTGATTTCAGAGTTTGAAGCGCAGTCGTTAATCATTTTGCAGAGTTTTTCCCGTCTGCACTCTGCCTGATTGTGCAGTATCTGCATCTGGTTTTTGTATTTATCATAAATACAGTCAACTGCTGATTCCTGCTGGGGACTCAGGCATAAAACTTTTTTCATTTGCTTGAATTGATTGTCAAAAAAGCATTTATTGTCTTCTTCAATAGTGTTTTTGCATGCCTTCTTTTCACATGGTGTTTCACATTTGTTCTCTTCACAACCTTTTGGCACATTGTATTGCTTGCATCCTTTTTCGCAAGGAGTTACTCTGTCGGTGTCGCATGGTACGTTGCAGGGTGCTGCGATTGCGCTGTGGCACAAAAATACGGTTGCTGCAAGCATAAGTAAAGTTTTTTTCATAGTTTTCCCTTTCTTGTGTATAGTTTAAATATTATCCGAATTATGTTTTTTTAAAAAACCCGACCGGCTAAGGACACAAGGATAATAATTTTTTAAAAAAGTATTTGACGCACGGATATGTTCCTGTTATATTAATTAAGCAATGGGAAACCCCTTGCAGCAAAGAATAATCTTGAAAATTTAATAAGATTTGCGTCTGTAGCTCACCTGACGGAGCAGCGCGACGGCAAGCGGCGAAGTCCGCAAAAACTGCCTGCTGAGCGAGGACGAAAAGTTGAAAATTTAATAAGATTTGCGTCTGTAGCTCAGCAGGTAGAGCACTCCCCTTTTAAGGGATAGGTCATGCGTTCGAATCGCATCAGACGCAAATTTTTTGTTGTTATAATTAATCCGGTATGCGATTCGAACGCAGTGCGATTCCGCATTTGTTCGCTCAATGCTCTCAAAGTCGCATCAGACGCAAATTTTTTGTTAATTGTGTGCTGCGCTATTTTGTATTTGCTGATAATGCTCTATGAGTTTGATTTAATTTTGATATCAAAAGTAAAGCCAAAAATTGTTATTAATTTACTTTTTTTTTCGTGCTCTTTTTTATTTTTTATCGAAAATATTTTTTCAATAAATGATTTATCGACATGTCTGAGTTCTTTTAGAAATGTTTTATTTTCTTCGGGTGTAAACAGTTTTGAGCATTCGTCTAAATATTTTTGTTTGCTTGAGGGCAAGATACAATTATAATGAGCTTTTAATACATTTTTGACATATTGTTCAAATTCAGTTTTGAGTGTTTCGTACAGTTTATGTTCCAGAAGAAATTTTTTCAGGATTTCAATGTTTTCAAAAATGCAGAAATTGTCATCCGAAAGCTTGTTTACGGCAGAGTTGGCTCTTTCTCTATAGTAGTACAGAGGTTCTTGCAGGTAATAAATTTTATCTGCCAGAAGAAGTGTGCTTATGGAGAAAATATGATCTTCCCCGTGTTTATTGGGAGCAAATTTTATATTGTTGTTTTTGATAAAATTGCTTGAATATGCCTTAACCCAGGCTGCCTGCGACATTTCCGCCAGCATTGTGCGTGTACGGAGATTTTTCCAATTAAAGAAGCTGTCTTTGGAAATATTATACTTGAGGCTTTTTCTTGCCCGTCTTTTAAAAGTTCTTAATTTCGTTTTGTTTGTTCCGTCTTCAAAAAGTTTGTAGTCAAACTGAATTACCGGGGCTTTTGTTTTTTTGAATGTGGTATATAAAAGCTTAAGAGTGTTTAATTCAATATAATCATCAGGGTCAAGAAACAGAATATATTCGCCTTGAGATATGTCAATTGCTCTGTTTCTGGCTATTCCCTGGCCTGCATTTGGCTGCGAAATAACTTTAAATCTTGTGTCATTTTTTGCATATTCTCTAAGAATATCAAGAGAATTGTCAACAGAGCCGTCGTCAACACAAATGACCTCAAAATCTTGCAGGGTCTGGTTTTTGATACTGTCTAACGCGCACCTTAGGTAGGGCTCGACATTATAGATTGGGATAATTATTGAAAATTTTGTTTTAAAATCCAAACCGCAAGATACTTCTTTTGAATATTTGTCCATTTTATAGTTGTTTTCTGATATACGTCCATTGTGCAGCGGCTAACCACTCCTTGAGATATATTAACATAATATTTGCACTTTGTAAAATACTTATATAAGACTAATATTTAAATCCCCGTGGTTATCTTTGCGCACAAGGGGTGTCAAGTGCTGAAGTTATGATTATTTTTCTTTTATATCCGCATTAAAGTTTTTTCTCAATGTGTCCAAATTTTCGTCAAAGTCCTCCTGTGTCAGGTTGAAGTTTTCCATATCCTGTTTCAGGTTTCTGTATTCTTTCGGACTCAGCTCCTCTTTAAGTATTTTGTCGATATCTTCCCATTTTTTCAGGCTGTGTTCTCTTGCAAGATCTGAAGCCGTGCTAAAACCTGATACCCCGTATTTTTCTTCATAGAGTTCATCGGATATGGTTCCGGGTTCATCTTTATTTATGCCGTAATGAGAAATGCTTGAATCGCCCTCGTAGAGCTTGTCATAGTTTTTTGAAAGATACATTTTATAAAACGGATTTATTTTGTCTAAAAATTGTGAAAAATATGTGTATTCCCCGGTTTTGAGTTTTTGCGAATCTTCAAGATTGGGATTTTCAATGTCTTCGTTCCAAATTTCTTCGCTGTTGAAGTTTACCCAGTTTGTATGGGAATAAAAATCCTGTATATTATGCACCAGTCTGCCGAAATCATAAAAAGCCTGTTCATAGTATTCGTCCTCATCAGCTCCGTTTGCTTTTGCAGCCTGAATAAAATCATCCACAACCACTGCTTCTGAGTCTTTGAGGAATTTGTCGCATTCTTCAAGTGATGTTTTATTAAAATGCTGCGCGCTCAGGTTGTACCCGTCTGTAACCCCTGTTATTTCGTCACGGAGTTCATCCGAGTCAAGATTTCCTTTGCTTATGTAATTTATTGCATACCCGTTAAAGCTGCTGCCAAGCGCCTCGTTTGTAATTGAGGCATGATATTTGCCAATCAAAATTACTCCCTTTTTCCTTGTATAATTTAATAAAAACAATGCGGGAATAAAAATTGCGGTTTAGCAGCTGTTGTTTATACTTAAAAAATCCCCCCTGCGCAATGCAGGAAAAATTTTTTATTTAAAAAGCTTCCTAAATCTCTCCATTGCTTCTTTTGTGTTTTCTTTTGAGCCAAATGATGTAAGCCTGAAAAATCCTTCGCCGTTTTTACCGAAGCCTGAGCCCGGTGTGCCTACAACCTGGATATTTTCAAGCAGATAATCAAAAAACTCCCATGAAGTCATATTATCGGGGCATTTTAACCATATGTAAGGCGAATGTTCGCCGCCAACATGCCATATGTCGCATTCTTTAAGGGTTTGCGAAATAAGCTTGGCATTTTCTTTGTAGTAGTTTATATTTTCCCTTATTTCATTTTGGCCCTGTTTGCTAAATACAGCCTCGGCGCCTCTTTGCACTATGTAGGGTACGCCGTTAAATTTTGTGGTCTGGCGTCTTAACCAGAATTTATTTAGTTTGTCCAGTTCCTTCGGAACAATGGTGTATCCGCAGCGGGTTCCCGTAAATCCTGCGGTTTTTGAAAGCGAACAAAATTCAATTGCGCATTTTTTGGCATTTTCTATTTCATAAATGCTTTTCGGAAGTGTTTCATCCGATATAAAACACTCATATGCTGCGTCAAAAAGTATTATTGCGTTTATTTTAAGCGCGTAATCCACCCATTTTTTAAGCTGTTCTTTATTGTATACGGCTCCTGTGGGGTTATTTGGAGAACATATGTAGATTATATCGGCTTTAACTTTATCATCAGGCATGGGTAAAAAGCCGTTTTCAGCGTTGGCATCGGCAAAAATAACTTTTCTGCCCGCCATAATATTTGTATCAACATAAACGGGATACACAGGGTCGGGTACAAGCACGGTATTGTCTTTTGAAAAAAGGTCGAGAATGTTTCCGACATCGCTTTTTGCGCCGTCAGATATAAATATTTCATCTTCTTCAAGTTCTACGTTATGTGTTTTATAATAACCTTTTACGGCATCCCTTAAAAAATCATAACCCTGCTCGGGGCCATAACCCCGGAATGTTTCCTGCACTCCCATTTCATCCACGGCCTTATGCATGGCTTCAATAACCGCCTTGCACAGGGGAAGCGTGACATCACCTATGCCGAGTCTTATGATTTTTTTGCCGGGATTATTTTTTGCAAAATCATTTACCTTTTTTGCAACTGTTGAGAATAAATAACTCTGCTCAAGATTTAAGTAATTTTCATTTATATTCATACTTTCTCCTTACTCCTTGCTTTGATTTTATTTTATTATAAATAAAAATCACAAATATCGCACTATATAATAAAAACAAAGGTTTGCACACATTAAGAGATTTAAACTCTGTTCTCATAAACCCTGTTCTTATGGTATTTTAATACACTTAAGTCAGATTATAAGTTTAAAGTGAAAGCAGTGAAAGTTCAAGGCATTATCCCATTAAACTCTGATACATTTCCTGATATTTTTTCTGCAGTCTGCCTGCCAGATCCGTTTTTGATATGTCCCCGTTCTTGTCTGCGTCCAGCGGTGAGTTTGCACTGTATGCCCAGCTCAGGGAATCGGAAGTTGTGCAAAGCACTTCATTTTTGGCTGCAGCAGGTAAAAAACACAGTGCATACAGCGTTCCTGCATCTATTTTTTCATTTTCGCCGTAACCGCTCATGGACTTTGAAGCTTTTAATATTTTTTCCACCACATCAAGCTGCTCAACGCCTGACATGTTTTTTACCTGTGAAACCGAGTATCCGTTTGCGCTTAAAGTGGATGGCATAAACATGATAAGTCCGGTCGCACCGTTTGAAGCCTGAAGATTCGGATTTATGCCGGATTCGCTGAACATCATTGCAAGAAGATCATTTGGGTTGCAGCCAAGTGAATTTGCTACACTCTGGCACTTTTGCGAAAAACCGCTTCCCAGTTTTTGGTCAAGTTTTTGCGCGAGTTCTTGCGGAATGCTTCCGTTTGCGCTTACTCCCGAAAAGCTGCCCGATGTCCCTCCGCCGAAAGATACACTGCCTTCTGTTTGCGTGCTGCTGTTCGTAAGTGCTTTGATTATGGATTTATTTATATCCTGCATATTTGAGCTGCATTGGGAAATTGAGTCATTTACAGAGTTTATTGTATCTTCTATTTCGTCCAGTTCGCCTTTAAGTTTGCTTTTTTGTTCCGAGTCTTCGCAGGTAATATAACTTTGCTGTATGCTTCCTTTTTCGCGGGTAAGATTTATTATTTCCTGCTGCAAACGTCTTTTTTCAGTCAGTTCGTTATTGTACTTTGCCTGCAGAAGTGCTATTTCTTCATTTTTGCTTTTTGCGCCGCTGTTTACGGAATCTTCCTCAATGTATACACTGAGTTCGTCTTCGCTTATTGTTCCGTCAGAGTTTTTATCTGCAAAAGCAAGTTCCGATGCAGTTATTCCAATTGTCTTAATTGATTCATATACCCTGCTGTCGGCTGCATTATAGCCGTTTATATTTAAATTTTCAGACATAATATTTTCCCTTCTTTTTAAATATCGTCATTGTGCCGTTTATGCTTTAGGATATATTAACTATTATTAAGTTTTACTTCCGTCGTGTGTGCTAAAATGTTGTTATGATTAAGAAAAAATTTAAAATTAAATCTGACCATAAACCCGCGGGCGATCAGCCTTATGCTATTGAAAGTCTTGTTGAGGGCATAAACGAAGGTATGCAAAATCAGACGCTTCTCGGTGTAACGGGCAGCGGCAAAACTTTTACCGTGGCAAATGTTATAGAGCGTGTGCAGAAGCCTACTCTTGTTATTGCACACAATAAAACTCTTGCGGCCCAGCTTTATAATGAGTTTCGTGAGCTTTTTCCCGATAATGCGGTTGAATATTTTATTTCTTACTATGATTATTACCAGCCCGAGGCTTATATCCCGAGAACGGATACCTATATTGAAAAATCAGCTACAATAAACGATGAAATAGACCGTCTGCGCCATAATACCACAAGGAGTCTTTATGAAAGAAATGATGTTATAGTGGTGGCATCGGTCAGCTGTATATACGGTTTGGGCCTGCCCGAGAATTATTTTAAGGGCTCAATTACACTTAAAGTCGGACAGGAAATAACGCGTCAGGAGCTTTTGACACATCTTGTATCAACACGCTATGAAAGAAATGACATAGAGCTTAAGCGCGCCACTTTTCGCGCGCGCGGTGATGTAGTTGAGATTATGCCCAGCTATGAAAAAATCATAACAAGGGTTTACTTTTTCGGTGATGAAATAGAAAAAATCTCAAGAATCGACTCTGTCACGGGCGAAGTACTTGAAAGTATACCTGAAACCGTAATATATCCCGCTGTTCACTATCTGGCATACGATGATGATATGGATGAAACCATAAGGCTTATAAACCTTGAGTTAAGACAAAGGCTTAATGAGCTTAATGCCCAAAATAAACTCGTTGAAGCACAGCGTCTTGAGCAGCGCGTGCATTATGATATGGAAATGATTAAAGAAATGGGTTATTGTTCGGGGATTGAGAACTATTCAAGGATTATCGAGCGCCGTGCACCCGGAACGCCGCCGGCTACCCTTCTTGATTATTTTCCCGATGATTTTCTGGTTGTAATCGATGAATCCCACGTCACCCTGCCGCAGCTAAAGGGTATGTATTTTGGCGACCGCTCAAGAAAAGAAGTCCTTGTTGACTACGGATTCAGACTGCCGTGCGCCAAGGATAACAGACCGCTTACATTTGATGAGTTCTGGTCAAAAATAGGGCAAAAAGTTTTTATATCGGCAACCCCTGCCGAGTTTGAAAGAGAGAACTCGGAGCGGATAGTGGAACAAATCATACGTCCGACAGGACTTTTGGATCCTGAAATAGATGTACGTCCGACAGAGGGACAGGTGCAGAATCTTATGGGAGAAATTAAAAAAGTCGCCGAAAAGAAAGAGCGTATCCTTGTTACGACTCTTACAAAGAAGATGGCCGAGGATTTAACACAGTATCTTCTCCAGCAGGGAATAAGAGTGAGGTATCTTCACAGCGGTGTTCAATCTCTGGAACGTGTTGAAATACTCCGCGATTTAAGGCTGGGCGAATTTGATGTACTTGTCGGCGTTAATCTTTTAAGAGAAGGGCTGGATATTCCCGAAGTTTCGCTTGTTGCGATAATGGATGCCGACAAGGAAGGCTTTTTGAGGTGTGAAACTTCCCTTATACAGACAATAGGCAGGAGTGCAAGAAATGCTGCAGGTCATGTAATAATGTATGCGGATAAAATTACTGACTCTATGCGCCTTGCGATAGATGAGACAAACCGCAGAAGGAAGCTTCAAATTGAGTTTAACAAAAAACACGGCATTATACCAAAAACAATTAAAAAATCCGTTGAAAACAATCTTTTAAGCCTTGTTGCAAGCTACAGAAGCCTTGAGGATATTGTGGCAGAGCAGATGAGCGAGTTTAATATAGATAAAAAAGATTTGCCCAAGCTTTTAAATAAGCTTGAAAAAGATATGCATAAAGCTGCAAAAGTTCTTGATTTTGAGCGCGCGGCAGAACTTCGCGATCAGATTAAAAAACTCAGAGATCTGGTATAAAAATGCCCCTTTTTAAGGGGCATTTAAAATTGCTGTCAGTTGTTTTTAAGTGCATCCAAAACTTCGCTCAAACAGTCGAATAATTCGGCGCGTTCTATTTCACCAAGCTCTACAAGCGGTCTTCTTACAAAGTTTTCAATCATTTTTAACCTTGAGAGCACCGCCTTAACAGGTACGGGATTAGGTGCCATAAAGAGTTTTTTAAAGAGCGGGAAGAGCACCTGGTGCATATTTCTTGCCGCTTTTACCTGTCCTGATTTGTAGTTGTGAATCATTGATTTTATTTCTTCGCCCACAACATGTGATGCAACGGATATTACACCATGCGCACCTAAAGACAACATAGGCAGCGTCAGGCTGTCATCTCCGCAGTATATTGCAAAGTCTTTTGGGCATTGGGCTTTTAGCTCCGATATTAAGTCTAAATCGGAACTGCTTTGTTTAAGCGCCACAATGTTTGAGTATTCTTTTGCAAGGAAAGCAACAGTCTGGGGAAGCATATTTACACCCGTTCTTGAGGGGATGTTATATAGAATTATGGGCAAATCCGTACTTCTTGCAATGGCGCCGAAGTGCTCTATCATGCCCTGTTGATTGGGTTTGTTGTAATAGGGTACAACGGATAAAACAGCATCCGCACCAAGGCTTTCCACCTTTTTTGTTACATCTACCGCGGTGCGTGTAGAGTTGGAGCCTGCCCCCATAATTACCTTTGCAGCTCCGCTTACGGTAGCCTTTACGGCATATAAAAGCTCATATTCTTCATCATGGGTTAATGTCGGGCTTTCGCCTGTGGTTCCTGCAACAAGCAGGGCGTCGGAGCCTGTATTTACAAGGTGTTTGCATAGTTTCTCAACTGCGGGGTAGTCTATTTCCCTTTTTTCATTAAAAGGCGTAACCATGGCGGTTATGACTTCGCCCGCGTCATATCTGATTGTCATACTTCTCTCCTTTAGTAAAGTCCCATTTCAATGACTTTTTGCGCCAGTCTTACGGTATTTAATGCAGCGCCGATTCTCAGGTTGTCTGCAACACAGAAGAAGTCAATACCGTTATCAAAAGCTATGGATTTTCTTATTCTTCCGACAAATACAGGGTCCTTGCCCGCAGCGTCTTTAGGTGTCGGGTAGGCATAATGCTCGGTATCATCAATAACATTTACACCATATGCATTTTTAAGTATTTCTCTTGTTTTGTCTGCATCAATAGGTTTTTCAAACTCTACGCTGACAGCCTCGGAGTGTCCAATATAAACGGGGACTCTTACTGCCGTACAGGAAATTGGTACAGACTTATCGAGGTGAAGGATTTTTCTTGTTTCGTTTGTAACCTTCATTTCTTCTTTTGTGTATCCGTTTTCACAAAATACATCGATTTGCGGTATAACATTAAAACCTATTTCGTATTTGAAAACTTTATGGTCAAAAGGCATGCCGATAAGGTTTGTTTTGGTATTGTCCGTAAGCTCCTGAATGGCGGCCAGCCCTGCGCCTGATACAGCCTGATAAGTTGATACGATAAGCCTTTTTATTTTTGCATAATCATCAAGAGGTTTTAGCGCCAGCATCAGCTGTGAAGTTGAGCAGTTGGGGTTTGCAATTATACCTTTGTGGTTTCTTAAATCTTCGTCGTTAACACCTGCAATTACGAGCGGTACATCTTCTTCCATACGAAACGCGCTTGAGTTGTCAATGTATACAGCCCCTCTTTTAACGGCTTCTGGAGCAAGTGCAAGACTTGTGGAGCCGCCGGCGGAGGCAAGAACCACATTAACGCCTTCAAAAACATCGGGAGTTGCTTCAATAATTGTATACTCTTTGCCCTTGAATTCAATTTTATTGCCCGCGGAACGCTTTGAGGCCAAAAACTTAATCTCGTTAAACTCTACATTGTTTTCGGCAAGTATACCGAGGATTTCTCTGCCTACAACGCCTGATGCGCCTAATACGGCAATGTTAGGTTTTTTGTTTGTCATAAGATATTCTCCAATCCATACATGAAATTGTTGTTTCGGGCAACATAATTTACAGCCATTATAACTCCGTCCATATAACATTCACGGTTTATTGAGTCGTGCCTTATTTTTAAAGTTTGCCCCGGGGCTCCGAAAACAACTTCCTGCGAGGCTACAAAACCGGGCATGCGAACTGCGTGAATGGAAATATTTGCATCTTCAAAATTCGCACCTCTGGCGCCTTCTATAAGTTCTCTTTCATCAGCATTTCCGGTTTTAAAGTTTGAGTTTACTTTTGCCATAAGCTCGGCTGTTTTTATAGCCGTTCCCGAGGGAGCGTCTTTTTTCCGGTTGTGATGAAATTCTAAAATCTCGGCGTTATTAAAATATTTTGAAGCCATTTGTGCAAATTTCATCATAAGTATTGCACCTGTTGAAAAATTAGGTGCAATAAAGCAGCCCGTATTATTTTTCTTGCAAAGGCTTTCAATTTCACCGAGTTGTTCTTTTGAGAGCCCCGTTGTGCCAATGACAGACTTGATACCAAGATTCAGATATAATTTTATATTTTCAAAAATCGTGTCAGGCTGTGTAAAATCTATTGCAATATCGGGTTTATGAAGCTCAAAAGCGCCTTTTATGTCGCTTTCGATTGCAACGTCGCCATGTACGTTGCAGCCCGTGTTAAATTTATCTATTGCGCAGACAAGTTCCAGATTTTTATCTGCAATAACCGCTTTTACAACCTCTTGTCCCATTTTACCGAGTGCACCGACTACGGCAATTTTTAGTGTCATAAATATCTCCGTTAAATGATGTATTTTTGTTCACAAATTATCCCATAAAATCACGATAATTTCAATAATATAAATTATTAAAAATATTCTTAAAACTTTACAAAATCTCCTATTTTGCTTGACATTATGCTGTTTTTGCCTCATAATGAGCGCGTTATAAAGCACGGGTTGTTTTAAATAGAATAGGAGAACTGATGAAAAAGATTCAAAAACTTTTTGCAGCCTCAATTCTGACACTTGCGTTCAGCGCAGGTGCGGTTTTTGCAGGCCCTTGCACGGAAGGCCAGATTGAAGCCTATGCTCACCCTACACTCTTTAATGCGGAAGCGCAGACTCTTGTTGACGGAAACAGGGTGTATGAAGTAGGCGGAAAAATTTACAAAACAAAAAACAGAATCGGCGTAACAAACAAAGATTCCGTTTATGTTAATTCATGGGCAAAAGATGTTCTTTCTCTGATTAAAGAAAGAAGCGGCGGAGAGTTGTTTAACCCCAAAATGCCTATCCTGCGTTCCGAAATGGCAGTAGTTCTCTCGGAAGGTTTTGATATTAAACCTGTCGGTAAAACAAAAAAATATTCTGATGTTGCGGCAAATTACTGGGCAAATGAATGGATTGCCCGTGCAACGGATGCAGGTGTTATGATAGGCTACCCCGACAAAACATTTAAACCTGACCAGCCCATTACAAAGGCTGAAATCTTTGCTGTTATAGCGCAGCTTATAGATGTACCTGTTGACAGGAGCCTGCTTGTACCCGAGTTTAACGGTAAAACAATAGAATACATTCCTTCCTGGGCTATTGCACCCACAAAAGAAGTAGTAAAATCACAACTTCTGGATCAGGTGCCCGATCCCAAAAGAGTTAACAACGATATGTATCTTTCAAAAGAACAGGTTGCATATTTGGTAGGTACTTTAAGAACTAATTTTGCTACCGCAAATTCAAAAATCGGAAAAGACAAGTTTGCGCCTGACTGTGTAAAATCATACAAACCTGTCTATCTGAACATTAAGCTTTCCGACAGAATCAGCGCAAAAACTTCCAATATCGGTCAAAAATTTGCAGCAGTTACAACTAAAGAAGTTGAAATAAACAACAATGTTTTCCCTGCAGGTTCTAAAGTAAAGGGTGAAGTTGTCGAAGTTAAAAGACCCGGACTTAAAAATCCCGGTTTTATAAAAGTTAAATTCCTTGAAATTAAGAACGGCGACTGCGTTGTTGAATTCCCGAAAAACATAACGGAAGCACAGGCTGCAGAACTTAAAAATCCTAACTTTATTGCAAGACTTTTAGGTGCTCCTTTCTCTGCTGCGGCAAGAATCATCGGTGTATCCGGCAGAACTGTGGGAACAGGTGTTAACATCGCTGCAAACGGCGTGGAAGAAATCGGTGATGAGCTTTCAGATACTTTTGTAGATACGTTCTCGCTTCAACCTGTTGCAGGTGTAAAGAGATTCGGAAGCTCATTTATTACTCTGGGCAAGGGAATTTATGATACCTGCAAAAATATTATAGGCGGTGTATTCGGTGTGATTTATGAAATCGGCGACGAATTAGTGTATCTCATTGTTCCGAGCCTTTCTAACTCATCAAGCCTGAACCCCGGCGAAGAACTCTTAATCATCTTCTAATAAAGAATTTGATAAAAGGTTTGAAAACAGCGGATAAATTATCCGCTGTTTTTGTGCTTATAAAATATGATTATAAAAACATGAAAAAACGATAAAGACCCTTGCGGGAATTTAGTTTCAGGGCTTTATTCAAAATTATATCCAGCTTCAAAAGATTCCAGATTCCTTTTTAAAAATGAGGGATTTTTCTTTTTGGATACAAATTCAAGCGCATTAAGCGCGCTTTGTTTTTTAAGGATTTGCGTTTTTTTAATGAAATATCCAAGCGTCACTATATTTAAAAGGCCGCCCTCTATACTCTGTGCGCAATCGCCGAGTTTTATCATAAGATAGTCAACATCGTTTCTTGACGGTGTTTTTTCAATAATTGAAGCATTTGCTATTACAAGCGAGTCTTTGGCCATTGATTTTTCGAATTTTTCCATGGCTTTATCATTTAAAAATATGCCATAATCCGCGTAATCTATTATCGGCGAGGCTATCTCGTTATCGGAAATTTTAACCGAACAGTTGGCATGTCCGCCTCTCATCTCGGCTCCGTATGAGGGAATCCAGGTTGTATTTTTGCCCTCAAGCATGGCAGCCTGTGCAAGTGTTGTTCCGAAAAATAACACTCCCTGACCGCCGTATCCTGCTATAATTATGCTTTTTTCCATAATCTTATGCCATACTTTCCGCTAAATCTTTGAAAATCCCCAGTTTGTGCACTTTTGTAACCTCATTTTTTATATATTCAAGTGCCTGTACGGGTTTTAATTTCCAGCCCGTCGGACATGCGGCAATTACTTCCACAAAGCTAAAGCCGAGTCCTTTTATCTGGTATTCAAAGGCTTTTTTAATTGCCGCCTTTGCTTTAATTATACTTTGAGGCGAGAAAATCGCCACTCTTGCAACAAAAGCCGCTCCGTCGCAGTTTGCAATCATTTCGGATATTTTTATGGGATAACCCGAAATCTTAGGGTCGCGGCCGTATTTTGTGGTTGCCGTTACCTGCCCTAAAATACTTGTTGCACTGGCCTGACCGCCCGTCATGCCAAAATTTGTATTGTTTACACAAATGGTTGTAATATTTTCACCGCGAAGCGCCGTGTGAATAAGTTCATTGAAACCGATTGTAGCGGCATCGCCGTCCCCCTGATAAGTAAATATCACTTTGTCGGGTTTGGAGCGTTTTACGCCTGTTGCCACGCACGGCGCTCTGCCATGGTCTGCGCCTACAATATCGAGGTTGTAAAATTTGTCAAGATTTATAGAACAGCCCACCGAAGCAACAGCTATTGTTTTTGTATATACTTTAAGCTCTTCAAGCACTTCCGCTATAAGCCTGAGCACTACCCCGTGTCCGCAGCCTGCGCAAAACGGATAGTTGTAATTTTTCTTATAAGGCTCGGGTCTTTTAAATACCCGCTGTAAGGTTTGTTCCATATTGTTTCTCTTTTGATATTTCTGTAATCTTGTTCAGTATTTCCACCGAGTTTATAATGGCGCCGCCTGTTTTTCCGAAAAATTCAACAGGGGATGAGCCTCTGAGGGCAATTTTAACATCCTGAATCATCTGTCCCATGTTGAGTTCTATATCAAGGACGCATTTTTTGTCTTTTGCCGTGTTGTAAAGTTCTTCATCAGGGAAGGGCCAGAGTGTAACGGGCCTGAACAGTCCGGCTTTAATGCCTTTTTCTCTGGCCATATTTACGGCTGTTTTTGCAACGCGTGCAACCGTGCCGAATGCAGTGATTATAATATCTGCATCATCACACAGGTATTTCTCAAAAGTTGTTTCATTTGCTTTAATTACGGCATATTTCTTAAATATTCTGTGGTTTAATTTTTCAAGAATATTATCGCCCATGTGCAGCGACATAAGGCTTCTTGCTTCCCTTTGTTCTTTCCCTTCCCCTATGCCGTCAAGCGCCCAGGAAGTTGTGTCAACTTTGTCAAAAGCACTTCCTTCGGGCATTTCCACAGGCTCCATCATCTGTCCTAAAATGCCGTCTGCAAGCAGCATTGCAGGGTTTCTGTATTTCATGGCAAGATAAAATGCCCTCTGTGTTAAAAGCACTGCTTCGCTTATGGTTGAAGGTGCAAGCACAACCGTCCTGTAGTCGCCGTTTCCGCCGCCTTTGACAGATTGAAAGTAATCTGCCTGCGATGGTGTAATGTCGCCCAAGCCCGGACCCGCGCGCATAACACTTATTATAACACCCGGGATTTCAGCTGTAGCCATTGAAGATATTGCCTCTTGCATAAGCGCTATTGCACAGCTTGATGAAGATGTCATGGCAAGCGTGCCTGTTGAGCCTGCACCTATAAGCATATTTACTGCTGCAAGTTCGCTCTCGGCGCTTATATAAGTCCTGCCGATTTCAATCATCTTTGAACTCATATATTCGCCTATTTCGTTCTGTGGTGTAATGGGGTAGCCAAAATAGCACTGACAGCCTGCATTTATCGCAGCCTGCGCAATTGCTTCATTCCCCTTCATTAAAATTTTTGGCATATTATCTATTTGTCCGCTTACTTTAATACTTCATAAATTGCCATATCGGGGCAACTTATTGCACATAAGGCACATCCGAGACATTCGTTGTTTTTATCGACAAACTCCACATACCTGTTTCCGGCGTGATTAACATGTTCTTTGTTTAATTTTATAAGCTTTTTCGGGCATGCGCTCGCGCATATCATGCAGCTTTTACATTTTTCTTTGTCTATTTTTATCTCGGACATAACTATATCTTAACACTTCATAAAAAAATAACATTAAAAAAAATATATTTTAACAATTGCTTAATACTTAAAGCTGCTGTCTGCCCTCAAGAGCCTTTACAAGGGTCATTTCATCGGCGTATTCAAGTTCGCACCCCAGAGGCAGTCCGAAGGCTATGCGTGACACTTTTATATCAAACGGCTTTAAAAGCTTGCACAGATAAAGGCTTGTGGCTTCTCCTTCAACTGACGGATTAAGCGCCAGAATTACCTCTTTAATATCATTTTCATGCACCCTGCTTAAAAGCTCTCTTACCCTTATATCGTCGGGGCCTATGCCTTCAACCGGCGATATAAGACCCTGCAGTACATGGTAGAGCCCCTTGTATTCGTTTGTTTTTTCTATTGCAATGAGATCTTTTGTCTCCGATACCACGCATACTATAGACTTGTCGCGAAGCGGATTTGAGCATATTTCACACGGACTCTGTGAGGTCATGTTAAAACAGATTTCGCAATAGGAAATCGTATTTTTTGCTTCAATCATTGTCTGCGCAAATTTTTCCACCTCATACTCGGGCATTTTAATAAGGTGTAAGGCAAGCCTTTGTGCGGTTTTGGGGCCTATTGAAGGCAGCTTTTGGAAACATTCAATCAGCTTTGCAAGAGGTTTTGTATATTCCATTAAAACAGCCCCGGAATGCTGATACCGCCTGTGATAGCTTTCATTTTTGCTTCCATCTGCGCATTTGCCTTATCTGTTGCCGATGTAATTGCTTCAATTATTAAATCCTCAAGCATTTCAAGGGTGTCGCTGTCAACAGATTCCGGATTTTCAGGGTTTATGGCTTCGGGTTTAAGTTTGATTGATTTAAACTTGCCCTGTCCGTTACAGATAACTTCAACCGCACCCGAGGCGCTTTGCCCCGTTATTTCAATATTTGCAAGCTCGTCCTGCGTTTCTTTGAATTTCTTTTGCATTTTCTGAGCCTGCTGCATCATTTGTATCATATTCATATGTATTCTCCCCTTAATCTTTAATATGGTATTATTATTGTATGAAAAGAATAACTTATCTGCAACATTCTTTACATGGCGGTAAAATTTCGCGCTGGCCTCAGGAAGTCATGCCGCTCAATATTCATATTGCCGATTTCAGATGGTACAGGTCAAAAGGCTCCCATGAGGCATATAAATATAAACAGATGGTCAAAAATGCACTGGACGCATGGACATCTGCCTCGGGCGGGGTGGTTTCTTTTAATATTGTGCAGAACCTCTACGACTCAAATATTAATCTTGAGTGGAAAAGGGTTGAGAGAAAGTCACTGGGTAACTGTCATTTTAATTTTGATAAATCCGGAAGATACTATAGCGCCGAAGTGCAGATAGGTCTTTCCGACGGAATTATCCATCATAAATACATGGATGAAGCGGAAGTGTATCACACTATTATCCATGAAATAGGTCATGCTCTGGGGCTCGGGCACTCGCCTTTTAGGGGTGATATTATGTATGTGCCGCACCAGTACGGCGTTACCAATATTTCACAATCGGATATTTTAACGCTTTTGTGGCTTTATCGCTTTGATATCGGCATGAGTGAGAAAGATATTTTAAATAAACATTCAAATATAAAGGCGCCTGATATAGACGCGCTTGTTGCGCAGCTGATACAGGAAAAGAGCGGTTTTCAGAGTGCTCTTGAGAATATTTCCGCGCCGCAGGATAAAGACTTGATACAGGAAACGGAAAATATTGCCGAGCTTAAAAAATATCTTCTTGAACTTAACAATATAAAGATAAATTACAGGGCTCCAAAAGAAGAAAAAAATAAACCCCCTGAAAATTAGGGGGCATAAAGCAATCAGAAGAGTTGAGGATTTATATATTTAATATAGGGTTTTTGCATGTTTCTTTAATTGGCAAAAACTCTAATATTTACCTTCTTAACAGATTTATTTTATTGCCCTTTTGTGCTATAATTGCGCTTAAAAGTTAGAAGTTAGCGAGGTTTTGGCAGTGAGAATTGACGGCAGGGCAAATAATGAGATAAGAAAAATAACCTTTACCAAAAACTATGTAAAGCATGCTAAGGGCTCTGTGCTTGTTGAGTTCGGGGATACAAAAGTACTTGTGTGTGCAAGTGTGGAGGAAAGCAAACCCAAATGGATGCCAAAAGATGAAAAAAGAGGCTGGGTTACGGCTGAATATTCGCTCCTGCCCGCTTCAACAAATGTAAGGTGTCAGAGAGAACGAACAAAGCTCTCCGGAAGAACACAGGAAATTCAAAGATTGATAGGAAGAAGCCTGAGAGCATGTGTTGATCTTGAAAAACTGGGCGAGAGGACGATCACTATAGATGCCGATGTCATTCAGGCTGACGGCGGAACGCGTGTGGCTTCAATTTGCGGCGGCTATATTGCACTTTGCGAACTGATTCAAAAACTAAAAGAAGAAGGCTTGCTGCCGGAAAATCCGATAATTGAGCCGATTGCAGCAATTTCTGCAGGGATAGTTGACGGAAATGCTGTTGTTGACCTGTGCTATGATGAAGATTCTTCAGCGCAGGTTGATTCAAATATTGTATTGACCCGAAGCGGCAAAATAATTGAATTTCAATCTACAGCAGAGGGCGACCCTTTCAGCAAAGAGCAGATGGACGAGATTTTTTCTCTTGCAAAAAATGCAATTAATGAAATTATATCAATGTATTAACAGGGTATTTTAACACTGAATTCAACTTCATTGTTCTTTATATTTCGTGCTTTAATTGTTCCGCCGTGCGCTTCAACAATTTTCTTTGAGATGTAAAGCCCGAGCCCGCTGCCGCGGATTTGAAATTTTTTACTTTGAGTTAAGTACATATCAAAAATATCCTCGATATTTTTATCCTCTATTTTGCCCTCGTTTATTACTTTACATACAAGAAAGCCGTCTTCTTTAATTATTTCAACTTTTATTATGCTTTGCACTTTTGAATATTTTGATGCATTTGATAACAGATTAACAAAAACGCGCCTCATTTCAATATCGTCATAGTTAGCCCGCAGATTGCCGCACCGGTATTGTATATCAAGTTTTTGGCTCTTTTCTTCAAACATATATCCTATACTTCTTATTACAAAATCAAGAGTCTCTTTTATTGAACAATTTGATTTTTCAATATTTAAGCCTTTATTATCCATTTTGAAGTTGCTTAATACATTTGAGATGGTATCGCGCATATAAATATTGGAAGTCATTAAATTACCCAGAATATCAAGCTGCATTTTGTTGTAAGTGCAGTTTTTATCACGCATAATAAGGTTCAAGCCGTTTATTTGAGAAAAAATTGATGATTTTAAATCATGAATAAGATTTTCAATAATGTTTTCTTTTTGAGAAATTGTAAGTTCCGTAACGGCACATGTGTCCTTTGATGTTGTAGTCATTTAATATCCTTTGTTTTAATTATGTTCACACGATTATATTAACTTTAAATTTCTTGCTGTATATTAGACATTCAGGCAATAATTTTTTTTGCGTAACATTTCTTAATCAAAAGTCAATTTTTGCCGTAAAAAATACTTTAAATATACATAAGGATTGGTTATTTAGTGTATTTAGGTTAGGCAAAATGAGTTTAAAAAGTTTTATTCAACAGGTTTCTCAATTACTTTTTTCTACGGAATGCAATATTAATTCAAAATTTAGGTTTACTCAGAGCGAAATTAAAGAAATCCTCTCTAATGCGGATTCGCAAAATTTAAAATACTTTGAAAGCCTCGCAAAAATTAAGGAATTGAGCGCATTTGACGTAAGTTTTCTTATGTCGGGCGTAAAACTTGATGAATACAAAATTTCAATCATAGCTTCCGCCTGCAAGTTGTATGATGAAAAAGAATTTAACGCTCTGGGACAGACATTCAGCGATTTTATCTTTAGGGTCAGCGCAAATATAAATCTTTTAAACGAGTCAAATCTTGATGTATTTAAAGAACTTGTTCAATGCAAAAATGAACTTTACGACTTTTCTAAAGCTCTTAAAAACCCTGCACGCGCAAGACATCAAAAACATTCAAATACATGCGCGTACGCGTTTGTAAATGTTTTTGTTCAATAGTTTTTAGTGTCAAAATTAAACAACGCATAAGGATGACTTTATGCGTTGTTTAATTTTTAATGTTTGTTGTATAATATCTTATATCTCATATCGGGATGTAGCGCAGCTTGGTAGCGCACCTCGCTTGGGACGAGGGGGTCGCAGGTTCAAATCCTGTCATCCCGAGATAAGTTGAAAATTTAATAAGTATAGTGTCGGGATGTAGCGCAGCTTGGTAGCGCACCGTGTTCGGGTCGCGGGGGCCGCAGGTTCAAATCCTGTCATCCCGACCATTTAAATCCCTCCTTCGCGGGGGATTTTTTCATGACAGGATTTGAACAAAATGCAAAGTCTTGCTTTGCTCGCAAGTTCGCAAAATGCTCTGTGAGGTGTAAAATAATACTTTAAAATAAAGAGTCTGCGGGGTTCATAGATGCAGACTCTTGTGTTTTGCGGACTTTGGATTGAAAAGGAATTGAATTAAATTTGTGCTCCGCATGCTTTGTATAAACCTATATAATCAACCAGATACTCTATCTTTTGTTTTGCTGCAAGCTGGTTTATGGTTAGGAGGTTTTCTCTGAACTGTATAAGGTCGAGTTTTGAGATAACTCCTTCATTGTATTTCATTTCATTGAAATTATAGTCCTTTTCTTCAAGCGCTTGCTGCTTGAGTGTCTGTTGAAGTTTATCCCAGTCAAGCTTTGCGCTGACCATTGCGTCGTTTACTTCCTGGATTGCACTTAGATTTGTCTTTAGGTAACTTTGTAAAAGCCTTTCATACTGTGCTTTTTTAAGACGCAGATTTGCGATTCTCTGCCCGCCTGTAAACAGGGGCAACATGGCACCCGCGCCAAGTGACCAGAGCATGTTTCTTGTGGTTAAAAGATTGCTCATGCCGCCCATGGAGTTAAAGAAAGCAAGTCCGCTCAAGTTGATTGTGGGCAGAAATTCTTTTTTTGCAACTCTTATATCAATGCCTGCTTTTTCAAGTAATTTTGCAGCCTTAAGATAGTCGGGGCGATTTTCTATTATATCGGATGAAATGCCTGCGGGAATTTTGTTTGTAATTGCAAGTTCATCCAGAGAGATTCTTTTGAGCGAATCAATATTCTCCGGACTTTCGCCTATTAATACCGCAAGCTGATTAAGCATTTTTTCGCGCTGCTTTTTAAGTTCCGCTAAATCGGTCTGACCCTTAATTAACGCTTGATTTGCCTGAATGGTATCCATGGATGATACAAGACCTTCCCTGTTGCTTAAAAGCATAAGGTCGTATATTTCCTGTCTTTGAGCATTTATTTCTTCCTGAAGCTCTATTGATTTATCGGCATTTACAATGTTAAAATATACCGTTCCGACGGCGGAGGATACCGAAATATATGCCGCTCTTTCATCCAGAAGCGAGGCTTCGTATTGCTTTTGTACGGATTTTGTTTTATCCCTGTTTTTTAAAAATATGTCGGCTTCGTAGTTTGCAATTCCCGGCAGTACAAAGGCTCCTGCGGGATCCGATGTGCCGGGCATTTTAACAAGAGCCGGCGAAAACCCTATCCCTATCTGCGGAAGTTCCGCGCCGAACTGAATTCTGTAGTTTTGGTAATATTCGTTTGTACTTATGGTGGCAATTTTCATGTCATGGTTTTTTTGAAGCGCCAGCGCTATATATTCACTCAGATACGGATCTTGAAAAGATGCCCACCAGTCAGTATTTATATATTGTGCTTTTATTTTAAAATCGGGCTCTTTTTTCTTTTTGTTAAAAAATCTGCCCTCTTTTTTTTCTTTTTTTGGTGTTTCCTTTTTAACCGTTTGGGTTTCAGGTGTTTGGATATTTTCTTCAATCGCAAAAAGCGGAGCCGTAAAGCCCAGCTGCAATGCTGCTATAAGTGTTAATGCTGTAACCTTTTTCATTTCTTACCTTTTATTTGTATTGCATTTTTTATAACAGTATGCTAGCATAACATTGTTGCATTTGCAACATGTTATTTTTACAACATTAAAAGAAGGCATATTGACCGGTAAAAATGCTGAAAACAAATGACCAAGAACTTGATATTATGCACTATACGGATTCTCCGTCGTATGAGCTGGAGTTAACTTCAAAATACTGCAAGGCTCTTCTGGTGCAGCTTTTTAACCAGGTCTGCTCCGAGATTACACCCGAAGAATTTGCCGCACTTGATACAATCTCATGCAACAGGGGACTTTGCCAGAGGGATCTTGCCAAACTTGTTTTAAGGGACAGGGCAAATACGGGCAGAGTATTGGACTCTCTGGAGAAAAAAGGTTTTATTAAGAGATACAACGATACAAAAAATAACCGTCTGGTACGAAGGGCGGATATTACCGAACGCGGTGCGGCTATTTTAAAAGAATTAACGTTAAGATTTCAGCCGATTCATGAAAAAATGTGTAAAATATTCAGCAATGAAGACATAATGATTTTGCGTGCTTCATTAAAAAAAATGAGGGATGCAATTTCCCAGATTGTAGATATCCATATATAAGCAGGAGTAGATATGGAAGAAAAAGAACAAGAAAAACAGGTTGATAGCGAACCTAAAGAAAAAAAGAAAATCAAAAAGCGTTTTATTGCAGCTGCAGCGGTTATAGCGGCAGTAGCCGTCGGACTTTTTGTGCACAATGCCATGAAATATCAGTCAACGGATGACGCTTACGTTGAAACAACTACCGTACAGGTTGCACCCAGAGTTTCAGGGCAGATAACTGAGGTTTATATTGATGATAACCAGAGAGTAAAAGAAGGCGATCTGGTTGCAAAGATTGACCCTGCGGATTATGAAATTAAGCTTGCGCAGGCTCAGGCAAAATATGAAAAAGCTCTCCTTGAGCAAAAAAATGCTCTTGCTGCAAGAAATGCCGCAAATTCTGAAATTTCTTCCGCAAAAGCCGATTTAGACAGATACCGCAATCTTTACAGAGGCGGTGCCGTTTCAAAGCAAATGCTTGATAACGCCCAGACGCGCTATGATAACGCTGTTGCAAGGCAGACAAGCGCGGAGCAGGCCGTTATGTCTTCGGGCAAAAATTCTAAAGTTGCCGATGCTGAGATAAAAGAGCTTAAAGCGCTTCGCGACCAGGCTAAACTCAATCTGTCTTATACAAATATCTATGCACCTCAAAACGGCACTGTTTCAAGCAGACGTGTTGAAAAGGGTATGTATGTAAACGTAGGTTCTCCGCTGTTTACAATTGTTCCCGATGATGTCTGGGTGGTTGCAAACTTTAAGGAAAACCAGCTTCGTCATATGAAACCCGGGCAGAGTGTGGAAATAAAAGTGGATACATACCCCGACAAAAAATTCAAGGGTAAAATTGACTCTATTCAAAGAAGTTCCGGTGCCAAATCAAGCATGTTTCCTCCCGAAAATGCCGTAGGTTCATTCGTTAAGATTGTTCAAAGGGTGCCGGTTAAAATTATTTTCGATGAACCCATAGATAAAAATATCTACAACATTGTTCCCGGCATGTCGGTTGTGCCGAAGGTAAAAGTTAAGTAGAGTGTTAAATAGTAAAAATAAAAAGCGGCTCTTAAGATTTGAGCCGCTTTTATTAAAACAAGTTTGCAATTATTTGATTAATTGAGCGTGTTACACTTCTGTTTAAGAGTACATCAGGCTCATATTTGCCCCACTGCCTTAAGGCGCTTAACGTAACATTGTATGCTTCGGTTTCGTTTTGTGCCTCTTTTGCAATCCAGCCTTTTGCTATTTTTATAATAGTGTCAGCATCCATTTTGACAGAAGGCAGGGCGCCTCTTTTTGAAAGTTCTTTTACTGTGTTGTCGACACTCTGTGCAAAAGTATCTTTTCTGCCGTTTTTCATAAGGCACTTTTCTATTTCTGTACTGTCAGGTATTCTTCCTTTTCTTAATTTTGCCTGAAATTCATCGTCATACATAAGTATGCGGGCGCAGGTGTTTACAAGACTGTTATACATCTGCTGGGACGCCCGTGCAAGGCTTGTGATTTCTGCGCTGTCGCGGGTGTATTGTTTTATGCCGTAATAATCCTTATCTGCATGCCGCTGCAGTACATGCGTGAATTCATGGGCGGTATTTGCAATTAAATCTCCGGCTTCTTTTGCGTTCCCCGCATCTTTAAGATATATATTTGCCATTGCAAGTTCAACATTTTGAAAATTGTATCCCGGAACCATATGGGCCACCGCATTTGGCATATTCGCCCTTATTTGCGGCGGGAGATTGGAAATATGGTCAACATATACCGGTACGGGAGAAATAGAGTTTAAATATTTTGAAATATTTTCACGGTTTAAATTTCCGCTTCTTTGCATTTTCATTAATTTTTTAGCAACACTTACGCCGTGCTGCTCAAGAGGGGAGAGTTCTCCTTTGATATTATTTGCTCCGAAACTCACGCTGTCGCGTATGTTCGAGTGTATTTGACAGTAATGTTTTTGCGGGGCTGATTTATTAATGTTGCAGTTTGCACCTGCATTTTGAACAAAATTAATTTTCATGTCCGTCATAACCTTTCTTGTTGTGGTTATATAAAGCGGGTCAAGAATTTTTTTTGCTCTCTGTTTTTAAAATAACACTGAACTCGGCGCCTTTATTTTCTTCGCTTGCAACACTTATTCTGCCATCCAGCGTACCTATTATTTTATTTGAAAGATAAAGTCCCAGGCCCATGCTTGCTTTTGAGTACAGTTCCGCTGCCGAGTAGTACTTGTTAAATATTTTATCTATATTTTCTTTTGAAATACCCAGCCCGTAATCCCTTACGCTTATAATGCAGCTCGTGTCGTTATTTTGAAGTGTAATATCTATATACTGCGAGTTTATTCCGTAAGAAATTGCATTTAAAATAAGGTTTTGCACCACTCTTTTTAAAAGAAAAGTGTCTGTATCGATTTTATATCCGGGTTCTGCATAGTCATAAAGCCTGATTGTTTTATCATGCAGGCTTGCAATAGAGCTTGTCTGATTTATTATGTCATCAATAAAGTTTCTTAAATTAACATCCTTTTGGATTTTGGGCACAAACCCTTTTTTTTCAAATTTGTGTGAGTCAAGAAGCGACTCGACAAGATGTCTTAGGTCATGGTTTGAGATTTTTATATTTTTTACCGCATTTTTTTGTTCGTCGCTTAAGGGGCCGAATTTATTATCAAGAAGTAAATCAAGAGTATTGTCCTGTGCAATTATGGGTACTTTAAGGTCATGGGTCAACATGGCAATAAAGTCTTCTTTAATGTTGTTGTTTTCCTTTTCTTTTTCAACATATTCAAGAATCATTTTATCTCTGTCGAGAACACTTTCAAGAAGGCTGTTGAGGCTTTTTGAAATTTCATTTGTCAGTGAAGATGTACCCTTGCCGGCCCTTACCTGTAAATTGCCCCATCTGGCAGATGAAATGCAGCCGCAGAGTGCTTTTAGGTATTTTATAATGTCATAATATTTTGCAAGGAGCCTTGAATATTTTGAACCCAAAACGGCGCAAATGATTGCAAACACAGCTGTTATTGCGCAGGCTGTACATATTAAAACAAGTTTATTCATAATAATAACCCTTACTGTTTCAGGGTTTATCTTAACATAATTTTGTGTTAGAGTCTAAGCGGGGCAATTTTTTGCCTTCATATGTTTTATAAACTCGGATTGTGTAAATAAGGTCAATAAATATGAAAATTCAAAGTGTTACCGCATCTTCGCCCTCTTATGCTCTAAATAATGCAGCCGGATTAAAAACATCCGGAAATGTAAACTTTAAAGCTAATTCCGCTGTTAGTGATTTAAACTTTGGCAATATGGATAAAACTCACTATGTAAGGGTTTTTGATCCCAAACAGGAAATAATTGATGAAGAAAATTACAGGCAGGAGCTGTTAGGCAGGTTTTTTGTTGACAAAAAAGATGAAGACGGCAATCTTGTGACCGATAAAAACAGCAAAGTGGCAACAGAGCTTGACCCTGCCATCAAACAAGCTCTCGACTCAACGGTTTTTGAGTTCAAGGGGCCTGACGGCAAGGTGTTTGAGGGCACTATAAAAGATGCAATCGAGAGATTTGTAATATATGATGACAACTTGCCGGAACGCTTTGTCGGTCTGCTGCATGGTACTTCAAGGGAAAATATAAAAGCCATTATGGAAAACGGCCCCGATATGAGAAAGGTTAAAAATTCCGCTTTTGGCCCTGGCATGTATTTTGCGCTTTCGGAAGGCGATGCACAGGACTATTCAGGCGCAAAACTAATGGCAGATGTAATAAGAACACAGCGCAACGACGGCGAAAAAGGCAAGTTTGTCAGATGGGACGGTAATTTTTATGACAAAATTACAAACGGCAATGTGATGAGTGCTCTGGATAAAATTCTTGATATCGAACCGGAGCCGCTTGAATACGACCCGTTTAGACCCTACTATATCGGACGGGTAAAGTCTGAAATACCTTACAGGATTCTGGATGAGTACTGCAGGAATGTAATAAAAGATGAACTTGCTATAGACGCAGGCTACGGTACCGCTCCGGGTTTCCACAGCTGCATCGTGGTTTTTAATCCGGATTCCATTGTAAATATGTCCGATTATTCCCAACAGTCAAATAATTATCAAGGCTACTATCACAGATATTAAATTTTTGATAAAATAATTTAATGAATTTAGCGGATTTAATATTTCTGGCTGCGGCGCTGTCGGTTGATGCCGGCGCAGTGTCATTTTCACAGGGTCTTTTATTTGATAAAAACAAAACAAAAAACTCTCTTCTGCTTGCATTTTCAACCGGTTTTTTTCAGTTTATAATGCCTGTGGCGGGCTACTTTTTTGCGGGTGTAATCTATCGCTTTGTTGAGCCTTTTTCAAAAACACTGGCCTTTTTAATATTTATGGCGCTGGGTTTAAAATTTATACATGACGGTTTGACAGAAAAAGAAAAGACAGCCAAAAGCTCTGTGTGTATAACTTTAAGCTGCCTTTTTATGCTTTCTGTTGCAACAAGTATAGACGCACTTGCTGCGGGCGTGAATTTTTATTTTCTTAAAGCTGATATCCTTTTTTCTTCGCTCCTTATAGGGTTTGTCACATTTTTTGTTTCTCTTTTTTGTTTTTATGCGGGGCACTTTTTTAAAAAATTCCCTTCAAAATATCTGGAAGTTTTGGCGGGTGTGGTGCTTATAGTTCTTTCGTTTAAAACATATTTTTAGATTCTATTCTTCTTCCATCATTTCTTCCACCTCTCCCGCTCCTTCCTCGTAGTGTTCAAGTTCTTCAGGGTAGAGCACTTCTATTAGTTTTTTAAGCTCGCCTATGTGTTCTTTTTCTTCTTTTGTTATGTCGCCGAGCACCTTTTTGGCAAGTTTGTTTTCAAGTGTATCTATAACCTGTTCATACATTTGTATGGCTTCATACTCGGACGCAAGCAAATATCTGAGTGCAAGCAGTGTTTCTTTAGAGTTCAATTTCTTCTCAGGCTTCCCCATGTTAAAAAATGTAGAAAATTCAGGCATAATTACCTCCTTTTTATCTTAATTCTTTTTTATTATGGATTTATATTGACACTTGTTCATTGCCCGGGCAGGTAATTTGCGCATTACTTAAAATTATTAATTTTTTGTTTATTTTTTGGGGCGCATGTAAATATGGTGCTAAATTTAAAATAAAGAAATTAATAGATAGGAGATTATATATCATGGCAAAAACAATCGGTATTGACTTAGGTACGACAAACTCTGTCGTTGCCGTTATGGAAGGCGGCAAGCCTACGGTTATCGCAAATGCGGAAGGCTCAAGGACTACCCCCTCTATAGTAGGCTTTTCAAAAACAGGCGAAAGACTTGTGGGTCAGCTTGCAAAACGCCAGGCAATCTTAAACCCTGATAAAACCATTATTTCAATCAAACGCCACATGGGCGAAGATTACAAAAAAAATATTGACGGAAAAGACTACACTCCTCAGGAAATTTCCGCAATGATATTAAGAAAACTCGCCGACGACGCTTCGACGTACCTGGGCGAGAAAGTTACATCTGCGGTAATCACCGTTCCTGCATACTTTAATGACGCTCAGCGTCAGGCAACAAAAGACGCAGGTAAAATCGCGGGTCTTGACGTACTCAGAATCGTAAACGAACCCACTGCCGCAGCTCTTGCATACGGTCTTGAAAAAGACAAAACGGAAAGAGTTCTTGTATTTGACCTTGGCGGCGGTACGTTCGATGTTTCTATCCTTGAAATAGGCGACGGTGTCCATGAGGTATTATCTACATCCGGTGATACGCACTTAGGCGGTGATGACTTTGACCAAAAAATCATCGATTGGATGTGTGACGAGTTTAAAAAACAGGAAGGCATTGACCTGAGAGGCGACAAACAGGCTATGCAAAGGCTTAAAGAAGCTGCAGAAAAAGCAAAATGCGAATTGTCCTCGGTTGTTGAAACAAATATCAATCTGCCCTTTATTACGGCTGACGCAAATGGCCCTAAGCACCTTGATTTGCAGTTAACAAGGGCAAAATTTGAAGAATTGAGCCATGACCTGCTTGAAAGATGCAAAAAGCCCGTTGAACAGGCAATTAAAGACGCAGGCATTTCAAAAAGCGAAATCAACGAAGTTGTTCTTGTCGGCGGTTCAACCCGTATTCCCGCCGTTCAGGCTCTTGTTAAAGAATACACCGGCAAAGAACCTAATCAATCTGTAAACCCCGATGAAGTTGTTGCAGTAGGTGCTGCCGTTCAGGCGGGTGTACTTGCGGGCGAAGTAAAAGACATCGTACTTCTTGATGTTACACCTTTGACTCTGGGCATTGAAACTCTCGGCGGTGTTATGACGCCTCTGGTACCCAGAAATACTACAATTCCTGTTTCAAAATCGCAGGTGTTTTCAACTGCCGATGATAATCAAACAGCCGTTGATATTCACGTATTGCAGGGCGAAAGACCTATGGCCGGTGACAACAAGTCGCTCGGTATGTTCAGACTGGACGGTATTCCGCCGGCAATGAAAGGCATGCCCCAAATCGAAGTTACATTTGATATTGACGCAAACGGTATTGTAAACGTTACGGCTAAAGATAAGGCAACCAATAAAGAACAAAAAATCACAATCACAAACTCTTCAAACCTTTCTGAACAGGATATAGACAGAATGGTTAAAGAAGCCGAGTCTAATGCTGAAGATGATAAAAAGAAAAAAGAAGAAGCCGAAACCAAAAACAATGCCCAGTCCTTAATAGGCGCTGCCGACAGAATAGTTAAAGATTTTGAAGGCAAAATTTCTGATTCCGACAAAACAAAACTTGACGAGCAAAAAGAAGCACTTAAAAAAGCGCTTGATGAAAATAAACCTCATGACGAGATTAAAAAATTGTCTGAAGAACTCCAGCAAACAATGTATGCAATTTCACAGGCTGCATACGCTCAGGTTCAAAAAGAAGGCGAAGCTTCAAATAACAATCAAGAGCAAAATACACAGGGCGACAATGCTCAAAATAATCAGGATGATGTTATTGATGCTGAGTATACAAAAGAATAAGTCTTTAATAACAATTAAAAGATACCAACAAAAGCGGCGGTTATTATGCCGCTTTTTCTTTTGAATTTTACCTGAGTAATAAGGGTGATTTATTTATCTTTAAAGATGTTTTATAATAATATTATCGCTTATTTTTTTCTGGCCTTTCTTCCGGTAAAAGAAAGGTAAAACTATGTCAAAAACGGGAAAATCGGATTATATTTACTATAATCCCTCGTCATCACTTACTTTAAACGGTCAAAACAAAGCCGGTATAAATATCTCTCAGTCCGGTACATCCGGTTATTACAACATGGATGATGATGAAAAGAAATCCTACGAGTATGCAGGAGAGCAGTTTGCGCTTAATCTGCCCGAACTTAATGTATTTTCTGCCGATACTCAGCGTGATTTGGACAATCAGGTTCAATCATACATTAATAAAGGTACGGAGGATATAAATGACATCTATACTCCCATGCTTCAGGATTTGCAAAACGACATCGCTTCCAGATTCGGCAATTTGGATAATTCGGTATTTATGGACAATTTATCTAAAATCGAGGATAAGCGTGCCGGCGCTGTCTCGGACTTTGCGCAGGATGTTTCGGCATACAGGCAGGATTTAATTAATAACGAACTTGCAAACCGCTATCAATATCTTGACTACCTTAATAATTACAGACAGCAAATGCTCTCCAATGCATTAAGTGCGCTGGGCGCAAGCCAGAATTTATCCAATCTTTCAAACTCTTATTATTCAACTTTAAACGGTATAGCCTCCGCTAATCGCGGAAGCGGATTTAATTTTGGCGGTGCGGTTAACTCGGCATTAAACGCAGCCTCATCCATTGCCGACCTTTATGGCAATATAAGAGGACTTATGAAATAATTGTAAAGTCCGGCGGAAATATTTTAAATATTTCCGCTTTTTTATTTGTGTTGTATTATATATAATAGGAATAAGAGTAAAAAATTGGAGGATGACGTGGGATATAAAATTTTATACAAAAAAGAACTTTGCCAAAATCAATACGAATTAAGAATAAAAGCCCCTTTTATTACAAAAAACGCTCAGGCAGGGCAGTTTATTATTTTAAGAGTAGATAAAAATTCCGAGAGAATCCCTCTCACTATTGCTGATTATGACAGGGAAAAAGAAGAGCTCACCATTGTATATATGGCAGTCGGCTATACTACAAAAAAACTTGCCAAGCTTGAAGCGGGTGATGAAATTGAAGATATCGTAGGTCCTCTGGGTGTTCCCACGCACATTGAAAAATACGGTACGGTTGTGTGCCTTGCAGGCGGATACGGTGCTGCACCATGCTATCTTATTGCAAAAGCTTTTAAAGAGGCCGGTAATAAAGTTTATATGATTATGGGGGCAAGAAATAAAGACCTTATTTTCTGGCAGGATAAAATGAAAGACGCATGCAGCGAGCTTTATATTACAACGGATGACGGTTCGCTCGGTACAAAAGGTTTTGTAACGGGTGTTATGGAAGATATTATGAAGCGAGAAACGGTTAATTATGCAATTGCGGTAGGTCCTATGCCCATGATGAAAGCTGTTGCGGATTTGACGCGCGATAAAGGCATTAAGACCGAAGCTTCAATGAACCCGATTATGGTTGACGGTACGGGTATGTGCGGGGCATGCCGTGTTACGGTGGGCGGAGAAGTTAAATTTGCCTGTGTTGACGGCCCCGATTTTGATGCTCATAAAATAGACTTCGATGAAGTTATTAACCGCTCAAAAATATACAAAGAGCAGGAAAAACGCTGCGATGAAACAAACTGCAATATGATGAAACAGGCAAAACAATTAGAAAACAGCTTAAAATAGAAAGAGGAGAATATGGCAACAATTCCTATTTGTCCGCTTATGTCCGCGGGTAATGAATCGTCAATGGTGTGCGCCCAGGAGCGCTGCGCCTGGTATATGAACGGTTCTAAAACGTGTGCCGTATATGTTATGGCACATAAAGCCATAATGGAAATTAAAGCAAAACAGGCAGAGAAAAAGTAGTATTGGAGAAATTATGCCGCACCCGATGACAATTACGGAAAAGATTTTTGCCGCACACTGCTCAAAAGACTGTGTAAGGGCGGGAGAACTTGTAAGCGCAAAGGTTGATATAGCCCTTGCAAATGACATAACGGGGCCTATAGCGATTCAGGAGTTTAATAAAATCGGTGTGAAAAATGTTTTTGACCCGTCAAGAGTTGTGCTTGTGCCGGATCATTTTGTCCCCAATAAGGATATAAAATCAGCACAGCAGGCAAAAATTGTGCGTGATTTTTCGCGTGAACAGAAGCTTACAAACTACTTTGAAGTGGGCAGAATGGGTATAGAGCATGCTCTCTTGCCTGATAAGGGTATTGTTACCGCGGGTGATTTAATAATCGGTGCGGATTCACATACCTGCACATATGGTGCGCTCGGTGCTTTCTCAACGGGCGTGGGCTCGACAGACCTTGGCTGTACGATGGCTTCGGGCGAAACATGGTTTAAGGTGCCGCAGGCTATAAAGGTGGAATTTTACGGTGAATTAAACAAATGGGTGAGCGCAAAAGACCTTATATTGCACCTTATAGGCGATATAGGCGTAGACGGCGCACTGTATAAAACTCTTGAAATCGGCGGTGAAGTTATTGAAAATATGCCTATGGACGGCAGATTTACAATTTGCAATATGGCAATTGAAGCGGGTGCAAAAAACGGAATCATTGTGCCTGACGATATAACAAGAGAATTTCTGAAGAACAGAAGCCTGAGGGAGCCTGTTTTCTATACAAGTGATGAAGGCGCAAAGTATGAGCGTATTTTAAGATATGATGTTTCAAAAATTGAGCCGACTGTCGCAAAACCTCATTTGCCGGAGAACACCTGCCCGATATCAAAAATCGGCGAGGTAAAAATTGATCAGGCGGTTATAGGCAGCTGTACAAACGGGCGTTTGAGCGATCTTGAGGTTGCGGCAAAAATTTTAAAAGGCAGAAAAGTCCATCCGGATGTGCGGCTGATTGTTTTCCCCGGAACCCAGGAGATTTACCTTGAGGCAATAAGGCGCGGTTATATCGAGGCAATTATTGAAGCGGGCGGCGCGGTTTCGACCCCAACCTGCGGGCCGTGCCTCGGCGGACATTGCGGTATCCTTGCAAAGGGCGAAAGAGCGATTTCTACCACAAACCGCAACTTTGTAGGCAGAATGGGGCACCCTGAAAGTGAGGTGTACCTTGCATCCCCCGCTGTTGCAGCTGCAAGTGCGATAACCGGCAGGATTTCCTCCCCTGCGGAGATAGTTTAAAATGAAAAAAAATATACTTGCTTTGCAGATTCCGTCTTTGATAGGGCAGGAGCAAAAAAATTTTCAAAATCTTGAAGAATACCTCAGGAGTGTGCTATTTGATTTTAATCTCAAGCCCGATTTTTTATTTTTGCCCGAGGTGTGGACTGCGGGCTGGTATCCGGAGATTTTTCCGGCATGTGCTGATGAAGGCAGGACTGTTGATTTTTTGTGCGCGCTTGCTAAGAAATATTCGCTCAATATTTTTGGCGGTTCGTTTATACGTAAAACAGATAACGGGCTTAAAAACTCCATGCCCGTAATTACAAAAGACGGGAGTATTCTGGGCTTTTATGATAAAATTCACCTTTATACGCCCGACGGCGAAGGTGTTATTTCTCACGGGAAAAATCCTTGCATATTCGATGTTGACGGTCTTTTAACGGGTGTTTCAATATGCTATGACATACGCTTCCCCGAGCTTTTCAGAAGCTATGCACTCTCTGAAACCCCGCCCCACCTTCTTGTCAACCTCTCGGCATGGCCTTATTCAAGAAAAGAGCAATATGTGCATATGGCCTCTTCAAGAGCTATTGAAAATCAAGCTTATTTTCTTGCTCTTTCCCAGTGCGGTGAAATAAAAAACGGCGTCTTTAATGCCGGCAATTCCTGTGTTTTTGACCCTATGGGGAATTTATTATTCCGGCTTGATGAAAACAGGGGCTTTATATATTTTACGCTTGATACCGCAGAAGTTGATAAGGTAAGAAATACGTATCCTAACTTAAAAAATGCTAAAGTGCACAATCTCGGATTTGATGTCCAATACTGCGGCAGAGGGAGTTTGAAATGCTAAAGAAACTTGCATTACTTGTTTTAACAATGTTTGCCTGCACCTGTGTTTCGCGGGCAGCTGTTATTAATCCTGATTTTTCAAAGGTTATTTCAAGACAGGATTTAAGCCGCACATCCTCAATTGCAATAGCAGTAAAGGATTTGAACACTTCAAAAGTTTTGTATAAAAAGAACGAAAATAAAATGCTTAATACTGCTTCCACATTAAAGCTCTTTACCTTTGCAAGCGCTCTTGATACTCTGGGCAATGATTATAAATTTGAAACAGCGTTTTTTGTTTACGGTAATAATTTATACCTGAAACTGGGTGCTGACCCGCTTCTTGAGAAAAATGACCTTTTTGAACTTGTATCAAACCTTAAAAAAAGCGTAAATTTTAAAACCATTAAATATATTTACATAGATGATAAAATTATAAGTTCAACCCCCTACCCTGACGGCTGGTGCGTAGATGACTTCTGGCCGAATTTTCCGCCGATAAGCCCTTATATTATAGACAGAAATATGGTCAAAATAAGACTCGTGCTTTCAATAGCAAGGGATTCCATAAATATTGTCCAGCAAGACAGATACAGGTTTTCTTTTATCAACAGGCTTCAAATAACTGACGACAGTACAAAAATTGATATTGTAAAAGATTACTCCGGCATGAAAGAAGTCATGGGGCTTACAGGTACAATAAACGAAGATACCGATTTAGAACTGCCCGTCAACAATCCCAGATACTTTTTCATAACAAGGCTTGAAGACGCATTTGGCAAGTACTCCATACCTTACGGGGATAAATTTTATTTTAAAGAAGTGCCTGCAGGTGCAAAGAAAATAGCTTCTGTTTCTCATAGCATTGAAGAAGTGTCGGTGCCGATTTTAAAATACTCTGATAATTTTACATCAGAAGTATTATTCAGAGTTGCTGCACATAAATATGCGCTAAAAAACAATATAAAACCGCAGACAAACGGAATGAGCACGGGTACGACAAAAAACGGCGTGCTTATGTTTATGAATTATTATTCAAAAGCCGGACTTGACATGGAAGGTATTAAGATTGTGGATGGCAGCGGGGTTTCAAGGTATAACGCGGCAAGCCCCGGATGGATATGTGACGCTCTTGTGTATCTGAATAAAAATTTAGACATAAGAAAATATATGCAGACTGCGGATGAGGGTACGCTAAAAAAACGCTTGCGCTATCTCAAGGATAATCTCTATGCAAAAACAGGCACTCACAACGGCTTGAGCGCTCTGTGCGGTGTTTTAAAAACAAGAAAAGGCAAAGATGTGGTTTTCAGTATAGTAATCCAAAGCTACTCGCTTGCGCAGGGCGTCCTAAAATCGTTTGAAGATGACCTTGTAGACTGCATATTCAGTCTTTAATTTCAACGGTTTTAAGAGTTATTGCTTTTACAAGCTCGTTCATGCTTTTTTCAATAAGGTTTTTATTTAAAAGTACAAATTCCTTATTAAAGAAAAAGCCTCTTTTTTCCTGCATGTTATCGTCAAATTGCTTCTTAAATTCCAGAATTTTATTATAGACATCAAGGTCTATGTACTTTTTGTCTTTGCACAAATGTACAAAGAGTTCGCAGAGAATAACGTAGGCGTCCTTTGTTCTTCCTGCTTCAAATTCCTTTTTAAATTTCATTAAGAACAGTTGTATTTGATAGTAATTGTCAAAGAGCTTGCGCCGTTTTTGCGGCAGCACTTTTTTAAAATAATTGTTTGTTATATTGTAGCCTGTTTCTATGAGTTCGATTTTTTTGGCATCCGATATCATAAAATCCATAACCGATATATTGTCGGTATCTATTTTAATGTAGTCAAATTTATCCTTTTGTCCGTATAAATCTATAATGTAGTCGGTTGCAAAACCTGAAATAGTATTATATACGGCATTCAGGTAGTCAAGCGCGGTGTCTATTTTTCTTTTCCCGCGTGTATCTTCAAGCCTAAACTCCAGTATGCGTTCTTTTTTGCCGCTTAATGTATTGCTCAGGCGCCACAGGGGCCAGCTTTTCATAAGGTCGCCGTCAACAACCATATTTGAGTTTATATCAAGGGGTTTAAAAAGTCCCGGCATGCTGACAGATGCCCTTACTGCAAGAGCTACTTCGGCATCAGGAGTGCATTGTTTTGAAAATTCATTATATTTGTTGTTTGTAAGGTCGGTAGAGTATATAATAAGATCTTCTTTTAAATCTTTAAATTTAACGGGCGGCATCTGTCCCTTTATATAGCCGTCTTTATAGAATTCCGACTCGATTTTATCGCGCATCCACTCAAGAAAAAGTTCCCCCTTGGAGAGTGCTATTTGATTTCCAAAGTTAAAATTGATATCTTTAAAAAACTCTATGTTTATTGCGCAAAAAAACTCTTTTATGCGGGAAATATCATAACCTGCGGCGCACAAGGTTGCAAAAACGGAACCTATGGATGAGCCGCCGTATCCGCTGAATTTTACCCCGTTTTCAATCAATGCCTGATAAGCGCCGACATAACTTACTCCTCTTATGCCTCCGCCGCCAAATATAACGAAATACTCTAATTCTTTACCCATTTATCTTCCGTTTTTAATTTAACTTACTCCAGAAAATCAGGGCGCTGCTTCAGCCTGTTTATATCGGAGTTGTTATTTAGGTTGTCTATACGTTGTGTTTCTTTCTCGTATACCTGTTTAAAGTCGATGACATTTTGCATAAGCTTTTCATCATCTCCCGTAAGATTTTTAACCGCCTGAGATACGGTCATTTTTTTCTTTGCGCCCAGAGAGGAAAGGGTATCCATATCTTTTGAGTTTGTGTTTCTGAGTTTGTTTCTGAGTATTACAATTTCAACGCGCCTGTTTTTTTGTTTGTCTTTTTGAGTGTTTCCTTTTGCAACGGGTGCTGTGTCTGCGTATCCGGCTGCGATAAATATTGCCGGATTAAAGTTATAATTGCCGATA
Source organism: Candidatus Galligastranaerophilus faecipullorum (assembly GCA_018713115.1). Taxonomy (GTDB): domain Bacteria; phylum Cyanobacteriota; class Vampirovibrionia; order Gastranaerophilales; family Gastranaerophilaceae; genus Galligastranaerophilus; species Galligastranaerophilus faecipullorum. Next base: position 13,022 of record DVFS01000028.1, on the reverse strand, counting down.
AGATATCTTATAACACTTGACGCTCTTGCGCTTGAAAGTTCCCAGTTGGAGGGGTATACAGGGTTGCTGACAGGGTCGGAATCAGTGTGGCCTTCTACTCTTATTATGTGTATTGCAAATTTTTCTTTAATTAACTTTGCAACCGTATTAAGGGGAACAAGAGAATCGTCTGTAATCTGTGCGGAACCTGATTTAAAGGTAAGTGCGCTGTCTTCCATTTTTATAACAAGACCGCGCTCGTCAATTTCCGCTTTCAGCCCGTCCAGATTCATTTTATCTATAGAGTCTTTTATTTCTTCATAAGAATCCGCTTCGTATCTGGGGCTTAAATACTCAAGCATAATCGGGCTGCTGGCTCCGTCGTATCCGTCAAAAATAGAGTTTGAGCTGTCAAGAATGCTCTCCTGCCCGTCAAAAACATTTGACCGGAAGGCTTGTTTAAGTGCTTCTTCAAGCTTTGCAAAATCGCTGACATCTACCTGAGAAAGTGCATACAGCACAACGAAAGTGGCAAAAAGGAGCGTCATAAAATCAGCGTAGGAAACAAGCCAGCGCTCAAGGTTTTCATGCGGTTGCTCTCTTTTTTTTCTTGCCATTAAGCCTTAGCCTCTTTTTTTGCAATTTTTTTATCAAGCAGATAAGTTTCAAGTTTTCTCTCTATAAGTGCAGGGCTTTCTCCTGCCTGTATAGATAAAACTCCTGATATTATCATCTCTTTTGCAACAAAAATCTTTTGATATTTTTGTCTTATACGTGTTGAGTACGGTATGGTCAAAAGGTTTGCAAGGAAAAGACCGTAAATTGTTGCAACGAATGCAACAGCGATACCTGCACCCAGTTTTGAGGGGTCTGACAGGTTCTGCATAACCTGAATAAGACCCATAACAGCACCTATGATACCGAGTGTCGGAGCGTAACCGCCTGCCGATTCAAAGACTTTTGAACCTGTCTGGACTTTTTCCTCAAGGCGTGCAAGCTGATTTTCCATCATTTCTTTTACAAGAGAAGGGTCTGCACCGTCCGCAACCGCTTCAAGCCCCAGTCCGAGAAGCGGGTCGGAAGCTTTTTTGGCTTCCTTTTCAAGGATTATTACCCCTTCTTTCCTTGCTTTCTGGCTGTATTCCACAATTTCCGCTATGAGTTTTTCCATATCAGGAACTTCGTTAAAGTATACGGTTTTTAAAAGAGAAAAAGCTATTTTAAAATCTGAAACCGGAAAACTTAAGAAAACCGCGCCCGATGTACCGCCTATTACAATAAAGGCTGCCGTAATCTGCAAAATCTGCCCTATATTACCGCCCTCAAGAATCATACCCGCAAGGATGAAACCGATTCCAAGAAACGTACCTATTACTGCTGCAAAATCCATTATAATGTTCTCCGAATATATTTAATATTATCTATAAAACCGTCTGATATTGTATCAACCGTTCAATTGAATTAATTTTAGCATTTTTGCGCCTTTTTATCAAAAATTTTACAAAAATGTTTTTTGAAATATAATTGTTTTATAGTTTTAGGAGGGGAATATATGTCCGGATTGACACTGGCTCAGAAAATAATTTCAAAACACTGCGATAAAACCGTAATGCCCGGGGAATTGGTCATTGCACGCGTTGATGTTGCAGCGGTTCAGGACGGGACGGGCCCTCTTACAATTCAGGAGTTTAAAAAACTCGGCAAGGATAAGCTTGCAAACCCTGAACGTACAATACTTTTCATTGACCATGCCGCACCCAGCCCGAGAAAAGAGCTTTCTAATTCCCACCTTGTAATAAGAGAATTCGCTAAAGAATACGGCGCGGTTCTCTCTGACATCGGAGAGGGTGTATGTCACCAGCGGCTTGTTGAAAGTTTTGTAAATCCCGGTGAAATCCTTGTCGGTGCGGACTCGCACACATGTACATCAGGTGCACTCGGTGCTTTTGCAACCGGCATGGGCTCAACAGATATTGCCGTTGCTTTTGCGCTCGGCAAAACCTGGCTTAAAGTTCCCTCATCATTTAAAATCGTTGTTAACGGCAAATTCAGGGAAAACGTTACTTCAAAAGATTTAATGCTCTACCTTATAGGCAAAATCGGTGCAGACGGTGCTACGTACCGCGCTCTTGAGTTTTGCGGCGATACAATTAAAAATATGTCCATGGCAGAGCGTTTTACTCTTGCAAATATGGCGGTTGAAGCGGGTGCCAAGGCGGGGCTTTTTGAAACCGACGAAAAAACTCTTGCGCACTTAAAGGAAAACGGCAGAGGAGATAAGTTTGCAGAAATTAAAATGGATGAAGATGCCGAATATGAAAGAGTAATAGAAATTGACGCATCTGAAATCGAGCCCTGCGTATCCTGCCCGCATACCGTTGATAATGTTAAGTTTGCGCGCGAACTAAAAGACGTTAAAATAAATCAGGTTTTTGTCGGCACCTGCACAAACGGCAGAATAGAGGACTTGCGCGTGGTTGCAAACGTTCTTAAGGGTAAAAAGAAACATCCCGATGTGCGTATGATAATTGTTCCCGCGTCGCCTAAAATATATCTGCAGGCTGTTAAAGAAGGACTTATTGAAACATTTGTAGAAGCCGGCGCCACATTTTTACCCGCGGGCTGCGGCCCTTGTGTGGGTGTGCATGGCGGTATTCTGGGCGACGGTGAAGTTTGCCTTGCAACGCAAAACAGAAACTTTCAGGGCAGAATGGGTAATACAAAAGGCTACATATATCTGTCTTCTCCTTATGTTGCCGCAAAGTCTGCTATAGCCGGTTATATTACAGATTAATATTTCTGTTTACTTATTTCAGGAAGCCTTGTAAAATGTTGTTATAAGTTTACAAGGAGTAGGAAATGCTTAAATATATTTTACTTATTATTTTAATAGTATTAGGCTGGCATGCATATAATACCGTTGATTTTAAAACCGTTGTGCCTGATACGGTCGATGCTCTTAAGAACACAAGCCTTATAAATAATGTAAATACAAAGCGTGAAAATAGAAGTAATGAACTTAAAAATCTGGGGTATTGATTAATTTTGTATGGATATTCAAGCAATGCCTAAAATTGTTCCGAATGCAAAACAGCAAGAGTGCATTGATTCCATCGAAGGCTCTTATATGGTGCTTGCAGGCCCGGGTACGGGGAAAACCTTTACCGTTATTGAGCGTATAAGAAATATGCTCTCAAGAGGTATTGAGCCTTCTAAGATTCTCTGTCTTACTTTTTCCGAAGCTGCGGCAGGAGAGATGAAAAAACGCCTGCTTGAGAAGGCGGGCAATATTGCCTCATTTGTTAATATCTATACATATCACAGCTTTTGCTTTGAAATAATTCAGAATAATCCTGACTTTTTTGATGAGTATTCCGGAGCGCAGGTTATTAATGATACGGCAAAAAGAAATCTTATGCGTCAGTGCATAGATGAGATTGGCACAAAATATTACAAAACAGCTTCGGGAGATAAATATTTTCACTCAAATACAATACTGTCGCAAATTGATGACATAAAGAAAAATCTTCTTGAAAAAGAGGAATATTTTTATAATCTCAAACATCACCCGCAGTGGGGCCGGGCTCTTGATGATGTAAAGGAAAAAATACAAAATTCGCTCAACGAGGGCAAAAAAGTTCTTAAAAAAGACGAGAACCTGCTTGAAGAACTTGAAAAAAAGATTAACCGCGCAGGCGAGTTGTGGGATTTTTATGAGCTTTATAACAATAAAATGCGCGCGGAGAATTTCATAGACTTTAATGATATGATTTCTCTTGTTTTAAAAAAGTTTAAAGAATCTCCGGGCTTTTTAGATGCCGTGGCTAATGATTTTGAATATTTTCTTGTAGATGAATATCAGGATACAAACGCTTCGCAAAACGGGCTGATATTTGCTCTTGTTGACAGTAAGGATAAGAAAAATATTTTCGTTGTGGGTGATGACGATCAGATAATTTTTGGTTTTCAGGGCGCACAGACGGATAACCTTGAACAATTTCTTAAGAAATATCCTGACACAAAAGTTATATGCTTAAATGAAAATATGCGCTCAACCCAGTCGATTCTTGATTTAAGCGAACAGGTGGCAAAACTTGACCCTAATCGTCTTGAAAATAACCCCGAGTTTAAAAGCTACGGTATCAATAAGCACCTTGCGGCTAAAAACCCTGCATTGTTCGACAAAAACACAAAACCGATTTTAAGGGTATATGAAGATATGGCACATGAGTATTCATCAATTGCCGATGAAATAGAAAAACTGGCAAAAAGTGCAGATGTCCCCTTAAAAGAAATTGCCGTTTTGACAAAGACAAACGGGGAGTTAGAGGAATTTGCGGCACTTCTTGAGGCAAGAAATGTACCATGTGAGTTGAAAGACGGGAAGAGCATTTTTTCAATAAAATCCTCAATTCTTACTGTTTTTTATTTAAAAATGCTTCTTAATCCGCAGATGTATTGCGACAAAATCTTTCCGCTCCTTCTCTGCGAGCCTTTTAGCATTGATATTAATGACTATAATGATATTCTGGCTAATTCATATCTCCATAAAAACCGTGATTTTATTGCCGATATTTACGATATGAAAGATAAAAAGTGGAAAAATCCCGATAAAATAAATAAATTTATCGGCGATTTTGAATATTTAAACGGGGCAAAAGCTTCGCTTGATATCTCGCGGCTGGTTCTTGAGGTTATAAATAAGACGGGAATTCTGGACTATTTTATAAACCATCCTGCAGATGTCGAGGAAAATATTTCCGCACTTAAAAGACTTGCACGTGAAGCAAGAGATTTTTACAATTCCGACAGAAGAGCCACACTTAAGGATTTTATAGAATACCTTGATGATGCGCTTGAGAACGGTACACCGATTTTAACCGAGAAATCACCTGTCGAAAAAAATGCAGTGCGTCTTATTACTCTTCATTCATCAAAGGGCAGGGAGTTTGAATACGTCTTTATGCCGACACTTGAGGATTACAGGTGGGAGCGCTCTAAAACCGATACCATAAGCCCCAAAATACCCCTGTCAAAAGTTATAGATGATGAACTGAAAGAAGCACTTAAGATTTCAGAGAAGATAAAGCTTCTTTTTGTAGGTATTACACGTGCTAAGCATAAGCTTTTTTTAAGTGTGCCAAAAACTATTGGCGGAAAGGAAAAGCGCCTGACAAGATTTATTTCTGCAATCAGTGACAGTTATCTTGACAGGCAAGAGGTCAAATATACGGATGAAAATTATATAAGCGAACTTGTAAAAACCATAAAATACGAGCATGATTATAAGAATGACTTTCAAAATTTTATCCGCTCCTCGCTTGAAACGCTTTCTATAAGCCCGAGTATGCTTAACACTTACCTTAACTGCCCGAGAAGGTTTTTGTATTCTTATATACTGAGACTTGGGGCGCTAAACCCTGTTAATGATATTTTGGGATATGGTTCTGCCGTGCACAAAACGATTGAGAATTTTTCAAAAAATTCAAAATTGCAAAATGCTTATCTTTCTAAAGAAGATTTTATTAATGAATTTAAAATACAGTGTGCAAAAACACCTTTTTCCGACAGAAGCGTGAGAAAAAACTATTTGCAAAAGGGTGAGGAAAATCTTGCAAAGTTTTATGATTATCTTGTTTTAACTCCTCTTAAAAATATATTCAGCACTGAACTTAACATAGAAGCAAAAGTCGGCAGCGAGATTAAAATCAACGGCAAAATAGACCGCCTCGAAGTTGACGAGGATGGCAATTTTATTATAAAGGATTTTAAAACAGGAGCTGCAAAAAGCGCGTATCAAATAAAAGACGGCGGCATATATGAGGGTTATTTAAACCAGCTAAGGTTTTATAAGTACCTTGCTGAAAAGAAATTTGATAAAAAGGTTGCAAACGCACAGCTTGTCTTTGTTGAACAACACAGTGATAATTTCACGCGCGAAATGAGTGATGAGGATAATATTATTGTCGAAAACAAAATCAAAGAAGTTTGTTCAAATATCGCTTCACAAAAATTTGAACCGGCAGACAATGATAAAAACTGCACATATTGCGAGTTTAAAGAAATGTGCACTCTTAATCTGCTTTGATTTTGACTATAACTTTTTTAATTTTCTCAACGCCGTCGCCGCAGCTTAACATTGGCGCGTGCACATCCTGCGGGAAAAATATTGCAAAGTCGCCTGTTTTTACATTTATTACATTGGGGCAGCTTGAATCTTCCTTTAATCTTAAAAATTCAACATCTTTTTCTTTATCATAGGGAATATCGCCCGCAAAATTGTCAATCAGCGCAAAATCCATTCTCTCCGAGCCTGAAATTACATATTGAATGTCGATATACTCCCTGTGCGCTTCAAATTTTGCAAGGTGCGGAAGTTTTGTTTCAAGCTCCTGAACATTGGCATAAATTCCTTCTTCTATATCATGTCTGCCGCAGGGCATTGAAGAAAGATTATTGTTTTTAATAAATTCAAATCCTTTTTTAATTTTTTCACCCAGAGTGTAGTAAATATACGCATTTTCAATATTATCAAAAATCATTTTGCACCGTCCTAATATCTTAAATCCTTGTTTTTTTGTACAAATTCATACTCCCAGAGTTTTGCCCATTGCAGAAACTTATAGTAAGCCATAATAACGGCAAAAACAAAACCGTGGATACCGTCTTTATATCCGCCTTTCATAACATACAGTCTAAAAAATTCATACGGCGGACGAAAAAGCAGTTTTGAGAGTTTGAATTTTTTATTTTTCATTAAAAATCTTTTAAGCTCAAAATCCGTATAATTATTGAGTCTTACTCCGAAGTGGTTTAAAGAAGGTATGTGGTAGTGGATAAGTGCAACATTTGGTAATTTGCCGTTTTTGTTTATCCAGAAGTCTTTACCCTCATGTGTTACGGGCATTTTGTGAATTTCTTCCGTGTAGTGGCAGTTTCCTCTTTTCCAGAATCTTTTTATGCCTGACTGCCGCCAGGAGCGAACATGTTTGCCCAGAAGGTATGTTTCTCTTGGTATATAGCAGGCATAGCGGTTCTTTTTGGGATTGTCCGCATATTGTCTTAAGTATTTCCACAGCTCGGGCGTTACTATTTCATCTGCGTCAAGAACCAGTATCCAATCGCCCGTTGCCTGCTCCATTGCCCAGTTTCTTGCAGGTTCAACAATTCCCGTTCTGTCATGGTAGAAAATTTTGCATTTATGCCTTTGGGCAATTTCTATAGTGTCGTCTTCAGAGTGCATATCACAGATAATAATCTCATCCGCGTCTTTAACGCTGTCCAATACCTCATCCAGAAGCCTTTGTGCGTTAAGGGTATTTATAACAACAGAAATTGTAGTCATTCTAAAACTCCTTGTAAGATATGGAAATTGTAATACAGCTGCACCTAAATCTCAAGTTTTAGCAATTAGATATTAACAGACCTTGTGTAAATATTTTTTTTGGTGTTATACTAATTACAAACGGGCTCGTAGCGCAGCTGGTAGCGCAGGAGACTCTTAATCTTTTGGTCGTGGGTTCGAGTCCCACCGGGCCCATTTTTTTTAAAAAAGAACCTTTGAAGGCTCTTTTTATGTATATTTACATTTTTGCGATAAAAAATAAACAAAACCCAAAATTTTAAAAACAGGAAAAAATCTACTCTTAAATTTGTAAGTTAGTAATAGTTAATATTTTTTAACGTTATATACGTCTGTTTGAAAAAATTATTATGTTCTAAAATAATACAGTTTTAGGCCGTTTGAGTTTTTCTGTTAACTCTTTGATGTACTTTAAAAGTTTGATTTTGATACGTACGGCACAGTTTTAAAATTAAATCTGAGTTATATTTTAGAATATGATATAATACTTTTATGATGAACTATGATACGAATTACAAGAAATTTATTAAGCAATTGCTGAAGGAAAAATTGGCTCTTGACGAGATTAAAAAACTCTCAACGAGCGATTATGTTGCAAGTATCACAAAAGACGGCATAGTTGATGAGTGCGGGCTGCCCAGGTATACTGTCAAGCTAAATGATGAAACAGTGTATTATGTTTATGAAAAACCGGAAAAGCAGGGCTCTTTCTGGGATATTTTTAAAAAATAGGGTTTAGGTCATGACAGGTGCTCCCCGTACAATCAGGCTGATATATCCCCAGTGGCAAGGTGCGGATATTTCTTCGCTTTTAAAGGAACTTCCCGCTGATGACGCGTCGAGAGGATATTATCTCGGTGCAGAGCTTTTAAATTTTCTTGCACCCGATAATGCCGCTCAAAAAACTCTTGCTGTGCCTGTCTGTACTGAGATTACACAGAGAAAAGTGTGTGACGGGGTGCTTGACAGGGATGTTATATATGCGCAAACAAAAAGTGCGCTTGAAATCCTAAAAAATGAAAATCCGGAAAGAATTATAGTTCTTGGCGGCGAATGCTCCGTGAGCGTTGCCCCTTTTACATATCTTGCGGGTAAATACGGTGATGATACCGCGGTAATCTGGATAGATGCACATCCGGACATTACTTTGCCCGGCGACTCTTATCATGGCTACCATGCGATGGCAGCAGCTGCGCTTGCAGGCATGGGGGATGAGAAAATTATTTCATTGCTTCCCGCACGTATTGATCCTTCTAAAATTCTTTTTGTAGGTTTAAGGGACTGGGAACGCGATGAGATAAAAGAACGCCAGATAAAATTCGGTATGAAACATATAAGCGCGCATGATGTAAGTGAAACCTCCGCGCCTGTTACAGACTGGCTTGAATCAAAGGGTATTAAAAATGTTCTTATTCATTTTGATTTAGATGTACTCGATCCTGCTCAAATTATACCTGCTGTCGGCGTGGTGCCCGGCGGAATAAAATTAGAAGAAGTTACAAGGCTTATAAATGATATTTCAGAACACTGCAGCCTGAGGGCTCTTACAATAGCGGAACCTATGCCCAGAGTGGCAATACGTCTAAAAACAATGATGGAGAATCTGCCGCTTTTTAAATAAATATTAACAAAAATGCCGGCAGCGATGTGTGCGGCTTGCCGGCATTATAATAATTGTTTACTGTGCGTTTAATATCCCATAAACAGCATCCCAGCCTGACATACCGCCTCTGGTTTTGAATTTTGAAATTTGAGAAACACTGTTTTTTCTGTATTTTTGAAGTTCCTTGTCTAATTTTTTCTGTGCTTTTGAATTGTCTTTTCTCTCTTCAAGAATGCCGTTTGCATATGCGAGGAAGTTTTTATATTCATTGCAGCTGTAGCCTGACTTTACCGAATTAGGATAAGCGTAATGCGAATAATCATATATGTTCATGGCTCTTTGCGCGTTTGCGGGCTGCCCTGCTATTGCATCCCAGTATGTTGAAGTCTGTTTTGTCAGGACAACAATTGCTGCAAGCGGATTGTATCCTGCATTCGCCATAAGATTTACGGCAATCACATCGGCTTCTTTTTCTTCTTTTGTATTTTTATAATTCTCAACCAAGCCGCTTGCAAGGTCGTCGGATGTTGAAGATGTACTGCCGGTAATTGATGATACAAGCTTGCTTCTGGAGCCGTGTCCGGCTATTATGTGGCCCAGTTCATTTGCAACAACGGCAGCGGTTTCATTGTCGTTGCCTGCGTATTTAAGGTCGTTTGTTGATATACTTACCGTTCTGTCTGAGGCAAAAGTCGAGTTATCAACGCTTTTTGAAGTAACTTCAAATTTAATGTTTGAAGCGGGGATTCCGTTTTTAGAAAGTAAATTTTCACCAACCGCGCTTACTCTGTCTTTGGCACTGTACTGTGCGGCAAACGCTGCGCCAAAAACTACCGAAAAAGCGGCTGCCAGCATAAAAGTCATTAAAATCTTTTTCAATTTAAAATACCTCCGTATTGCATTTCCAACCATAATAAAACATAAAAAACGCTCCGCGGCAACAGAAATAATGCCGTCATTTAGCGTAAGTGTGAAATGCTTGCAACATTTTCAGGATATATGGTTATTAGCTGCTTGCGCTCCTTGTCATATATAATACGAAAAATCTGCCCAAGGATTTCTGTGCGATACATTTTTCTTCGGTTACTCTGGCTACAAACAAATTCCAGTTCTCGTTTTTGAATTTTTTTTATCAACCCGTTTTCATCAACTATTATTCCGACACGCTACAATGAACGTCTGCGAAAATGAGCTCTCACATTTTTCTTTTTACTTGTCATTTTACACCTCTTAAATTTACTATAAATGTTTGATGCGACAAAAATGGACGCAAGGTAAGATAAATTTATAAATCCCGCATGGAGAAAATCATGTCAGATAAGCCAAGATACTCAAGAGTTTCAGATATTTTAGACCTTGCAATTTTTATGTCATCAAAAATTCAAGGAGTTACAATTTCGGAAATTGCTGAAAGGTACAATGTTTCCCGAAGGACGGCTGAGCGTATGCGAGACAGCCTGACTTGTATTTTTCCGTCAGTAGATGAAATTGAAACAGATGACAATCAAAAACACTGGGGATTTATTAATTATTCCATCTCAAATCTGATTTCATTTACACCGAAAGAAATTGCAAATATTGAGCAGCTTCAAAGGCGTACCACAAATAAAGAAATGAAAGAGGAGCTTGGTAAAACAATTGAAAAACTAAAATCTCTGAATAAAAAACATTCTCTGTCATTAGAAAATAACATAGAACTTTATATGCAGACAGAGGGTTATGCTGTCCGTCAGATGCCGCAGTACAAAATTAGTCTTGAAGCATTAGAGGTTATTCGGGAAGCTGTTCAGCACTCAAAAATAGTTACAGGAATTTACCACAATAAAGAGAGGTTGATTGAACCTTTAGGAATGATTTACGGTGAGAAAATTTATCTTGTTGCAAGAGAAAAAGCAAAGGGGGATGGGATTTACAACTATCTTTTGCATAAGTTTGAGAATTTGAAACTTACGGACAAAACCTTTGATAAGGGTAATTTTGATTTGCAAGAATATACAAATTTATCTTTTGGAGTTTACCACGGTGAAATTTTAGAAGTAGAACTTTTGTTTTCGCAAGAATTGGCGCAGGAGGCAAGTCAATTCAATTTTCACCCCACACAATCGGGAAAATGGAACGCAGATGGAACTTACACTGTAAACTTTAAAGCAAGCGGCAGCAGGGAAATTATCTGGCATGTGTTCAGGTGGGGTGCGGGATGTAAAATAATTGCCCCAAAATCATTGCAAGATGAATATCGAAAATATTTGAAAGAAAATTTGGACAATTACTAATATGTATAGTCATCATCGTCTGTTAAATCATTTGAAAGATATTTTTCAAATAAGTCGAATAATCCAAGAGCTTTCCCCTCGGTAGACATTTTGACAATTTCAAATGCCCGCTTATTAAAACAAATTGCTTCATCTTTACCGTTTAGTACGGTAACACGCTTGCAATTATTTTGTTCCAGACTGGTCATAAGATTTGTGTGAAAAACAGTGCTTAAATTGTAATCTTTTATTTTAGTTAGATCAAAATCATACATGCCAAAGTTTTCTGCACGGGCGCGAATTGCATTAAATCCGTATTCCAGTCCGTCCATATTCCAGTGAACAAATATCGGATTATTTAAATTTTGATAAAAACCCACAAAATCTTTAAGCATTAGCTGTTCACTTTCTATCAGAGATTTACCCTGTACAAGGTAATTATTCAGAGCAAAAGAGTGCAACTCTCTTGTTGTATAATTAACTGCTGCAATAGAGCATATTGCAGGAGCATAAGCTCCTCCGTTATAAAATCCGCTACAAGAATAATGAATTGTGTAAGCGTCTTGCTCTCTGCCTTTAATTTGTAATTTTATTTCGTCCATATTTTAGCCTCCTTTGTATTTGTACAGACATAATAAATTACGACTGCGACAAATATGGACGCAAAACTAATGAATTCCTAAAATGTATTTTTCAATATATTTTATATATTCCGGAGTAAATAAATCTTTTACCTTCTGTTGCTTTTGTTTAGTTTTCGAAATTTTAAATTGTTTACTTATAGGAGTATTTTTTAAAATATTCAAAAAGGAATAAACCTCAGATTGTGGAGTTTGGCGGTTGTTATCAATATCGGCAGAAATTTTTCGTATTGGTTTTCTTGCAAAATCTAAAAGCTCTTCGCTAAAAATTTCTTGATTACGTTCAGCCTCAAATCTTTTTCTATCCAATTCGTATTTCTTTTTCCAATAAAACAAAGTCCTGCGAGATATGTTTAATTTTGCTCCAATCTCCTCAATTGTTTTTTATCATAAATATACATTTTTCAGCTCTTTCGGTTTTCCAAAACCTCTGCAATTGTCATATTAGGTTCATTTGTGCAGGGTTGGGAGTTCTTGAACTTAAGCCACATATCAATCATTTTGATTGTTTCTTCTATGGTTGGAATAAATTCTTGGTGTAAGTTTCTGTGAATTTTTTCATTTCTTTTCAAGTATGCGGGTTTGTTGCTAATTGATGAGCCGACGTAGCTTGGCATTAGTTTTTCAAAGCCTTCTTGAAATTCTTTAAAAAACCTCTCAATAACTTTTGACCTTGCATTATATGACCTTGCAAATACCGTTTCAATTCCGAGTTTGGCATAGAGTCCGTAAAAGCCAAGTTCTCCAAAACCTTTATCGTCGGTAAAGTATTTTGCTCTAAATGCTCTGCCGTTATCTTGATAGACAATTTTCGGTATCATATCGAGGTTTATTATTGCGTTTCTTAGGGCACTTGCAATACATTGGGTATTTTCTTCAAGCATAATTTCATACCCGACCAGTGCTGTTGATTTCCAGTCCAAAAATCCGACCAAAGTTGCTCGACAAGGCTTGCCCGTAAACGGATTAATCACTTGAAACGCCAGTTTGTGCCCGTCTGCGACTAAAATATCCCCAACATCAAGCAAACTAGCGTCCCTTTTAATATAAGGCTCGACCTTGTCGGAAAGTGCCTTTTCTCCGTCTCGAGCAAGTACCCATTTGTCGTAATTATTGTCCTTAAACCATTTTGCATAGCGTCTAAATGTAATATCTGCAGGGATGAAACTTTGACCTTGTTCTTT
>DVFS01000027.1 GCA_018713115.1 Candidatus Galligastranaerophilus faecipullorum | reverse complement strand
TTCATATTTTTTATAATGTGTTTTGGTTTTTCTCCCGTATATGCCGAACAAACAGAGGAAGGGGGAGAAGTGCAGCAGTTTGTCTTTGCAGTGGATGACGCGGATGATGCGCTTGAAGGTTCGGTTGAAATTACACAGGAAGAGGAAAAGCCTTTCTTGAGCGACTACATTGAACTTGAAGATGAGGCTCATGACGAAGAAATACTTTTAAATACCGATTTTAACCCTAAATACCGCGTAAATCAAATAAAAAAAGTTTCCACATATTCTAAAAGCCTTGATATGCCCTCATCCGAGGATATGAAACTCGGAGGCGACAGATTCGGGATTACATCAAAATCCACACAGTACAATGATTCAAACACCCTAAATAAAAACCTGCGCCAGGAACTGGGCGCCACGGTAAGAGGAAAATATTTAAGCCTCACGGGCGGGCTTGAAACCACTTATGACACCACAAACATAAACTCAGCCTCAAGAGGCGCTTTTATAACTCCGAGCATTCGTCTGGGCGAGAGGGCTTCCATTTCATTTAAAAACAAAATAAGCGGGCAGAAAATGAACAAATATGAACCTACAATAGGTATCGACTATAAGCCCAAATACATTAAAAACAGCAGTATCTGGATGGGTGCCGGAGCAACTATTCTGGATAATAACATGCAGTCGCAGTCGCTGAATTTAAGAACAAATTTTTACGTTTTTTAAGGGGAAAATATGAGAAAAATCACGGCTTTAATTGCTTTTTTTGCACTTTGTCTCGGTGCGTATGCCGCTGTTGACTACAATAACACTAATTTAAGAAATAAAATAAGCCAGATGATTATAATAGGCTTTGACGGTACAAAACTTGAAAAAAACAGCGTACTTTATGATGATTTAGCAAACGAAAGAATATCGGGCGTAATACTCTTTTCAAATTCGCCCAAAGACTCTAAAAGCATAAAAAATGTCAAAAACCCCAAACAGCTTAAAAAACTCATTTCAGATATAAAAGCGGCTTCAAAGTCTAAACTTTTTATATCAATTGATGAAGAAGGCGGCAAAATCTCCCGCCTGCCGCAGGAGCGCGGATTTAGGGCACAAACGCTTTCACATAAAGAACTCGGTGACAAAAATGACGAGATGACAACTTATCTGGAAGCAAAAAAGATTGCCATGACCCTTAAAGATTTAGGCATAAATTTAAACTTCGCCCCCTGTGTCGACCTTGCACTAAACCCCAATTCAGATGTTATTTTTAAAGCGGAACGCTCCTTCTCGGACGATCCGCAAAAGGTTATAAAGCACGCTAATGCCTACATTCTGGCGCACAACCAGTACGGGATTTTAACCGCGCTCAAGCATTTCCCCGGGCACGGTTCGGCTTCGGGCGACTCTCATCTGGGGTTTGTCGACGCTACAAATACATTCAGCAGCAAAGAACTTGAACCCTATCAGGCACTTATTTCAAGCGGTGCTGCGCAAAATATCATGGTATCACATGTATTTAACAAAAAAATTGATGATAAATACCCCGCGGCCCTTTCATACAAAACCATAAACGGCATTTTAAAAGGCAAGCTGGGCTTTTCGGGGCTTATAATAACCGATGATATGCAAATGAAGGCAATTACTGATAATTACACATTTGAACAAGCCGTAATAAACGCAATTAACGCAGGCTGCGACATTCTTGTTTTCGGAAATAACCTTGAATACGGCGGCAAAGACCTTGCACAGAAATTTAACGACACCGTATTCAATGCGGTTAAAGACGGGAAAATAAGCCCTGAAAGGATTGATGAAGCTTATTATAAAATTTCAACCGTAAAGGCGCGTCTTAACTAGTCTTATTCGTCTTTAGCGTCCTGCACGTCGGAGCTTAAAGACCATATAACCGCCGCAAGCCAGCCTGCAAAAGTCCAGCCCAGAAATATAGTGATAAGCGTTATGGGCAAAATCTGGTTATGCTTCCTTGCAGCCGCAATAATAATCGGCAGAAAATATACGGCAAGCGCCACAAAACCGCCCATAAAAAGCCCGAAAATCATAAAGAAAATTATTATTGAAAAAAATCCTTCAATTCCCATTTCAACCTCTATTCATTCTCACTTGAAGCGCTTATCGGCGCCTGTCTTTTAATTTTAAGTTTTACGATTCTTGCACCGTCGGTTTCAAGCACTTTAAAAGTAAAATCACCTATGGTTGTGATATCGTTTTCTTTTGCAATATGCCCTAAATACTTGACCACAAGACCGCCTATAGTATCAACATCTTCATCGTCAAATTTAATATCAAAGTATTCGCTGAACTCATCTAATCGCATCATGGCATTTGCAACATATTCATTTTCATAAATCTGCCTGATGTCGGCTTCCTCTTCATCAAACTCATCCTGCACCTCACCGAAGATTTCTTCAAGGACATCTTCAAGGGTGATAAGCCCCGACACTCCGCCAAACTCATCGATTACTATTGCCATTTGAGATTTTTTCTCTTTAAATTCAAGAACCATATTGTCCATGGTCATCGTTTCGGGTACTAAAATCGGCTCGCGGATGATTTCTTTAAGGTTAACCTCTCTGCCCTCAACCATAAGCGGGTAAACATCTTTTACATGCAAAATCCCCAGAACATGGTCTAAATCATCGCTGTAGACGGGATAGCGGGTGTACTGGTTTTCTATTATGAGTTTATTTAAATCTTCCGTTGTTATATCAATAGGCACGCTCACAACATCGGGACGCGGCACCATAACCTGCTTTGCAAGGGTGTCCGAAAATTTAAAAACATTTTGCAGAATCTCTTTTTCGGTATCGTTTAAAACGCCCTCTTTATGAGATTCATTGATAATCATATCAAGTTCTTCAACCGAATGCACAATATGCGCGCTGTGTGCGGGCGGAATTTTAATAAGTGATAAAAGCCAGTTGCCAAGTCCGTTTAAAAGGAAAATAAACGGGGTGAAAATTTTTGTAATCGCATACATCGGACGCGCCACAAAAAGCGTCGTACGTTCGGGAAACTGCAGAGCAATCGACTTTGGCATAAGTTCGCCTATTACAACATGCATAAAAGTAATTAGCGAAAAAGCAAGCGTTACGGCAAGCGAATGAGTCGCAAAACCGCGCCATGCCTCGGGTAAAAAGTGAAACACCGGCTCAATAAGCCTTACAAGCGTGGATTCGCCCACCCAGCCGAGGCCTATACTTGAAATTGTAATACCCAATTGCACCGCGGCAATGGTTTTATCAAGGTGTTCAATGCCCCCCAGAGCAATCTTGGCGTCAAGGTTGCCTTCGTTTGAAAGCTGGGAAACACGCGTTTTTCTGATACTTACAAATGCAAACTCACTTGCTACAAAAAATCCGTTTGAAAACAATAAAAATGCCACTACTAGCAAATTAAATATCAAACTCTGGTCTATATCCATTTTTTCTCCCTAAAGTGACAGTGTATATTATACCTGAAAATCAGGATTTTTCAAGTCCGGCTGCATGGGGGCTTCAGGCTCGCTTTAGCCTGCGCATAAGAAAAGGGGTGCAATTTATTTATCCTGGAGAGCACCCCGAATTAAGATACGAAAACTTAATGACATATTGGTTTAATATAAAATTGTAAAATCTTACCAGTCACGGTTTTTGGCTTCATCCCAGCGGATTCTTATATATCCGCCCGAGCCGCTGCCGCCCTTGCCCGGGTCCGCGCTTTCAATCACTCCGCCGCCTGCGCCTCCCGAGAGAGGGATTTGTTCTTCCTGCTGGTATTTTTTGCCGCTTGTACCGTCAGGAGTACCGTTTAAACAGTATATTGTATAGTTATAGAGGCTGTTTATCGAAACAGTCGGGCCGTATGACGCGCTTATACCCCCGCCGCAGGCTACTCCCGAGGCTGTCTGGGATGTATAGGTTCCGCTGAATGTTGTTCCGCCCATACCGCCGTCAAGTCTGTAGCTCCATGGTGTTTGCGATGTGCTTGTGCCCTGAGGGCTTACCTTGCCGTCATTACCTTTAAAAGCCTTATAAGTGGTTGATGTCGGGCGGCTTACACTGTAAACATAAGAACTTGAAGAAGGCAAAAGGAGCCCAAGAGAATTTGTCGAAATATCTCCATCTGCGTCTATAACGGAAGCCCTGCCCGCAGAAGGCGCCTCATAACAGGTTGTGTTTATAAGGGTTGATGGTGTTGTACTGCCGCCCGAGCCGTTTGAACGTGAATCAAGACATTCTTTAAAATTTTGTTTATCTTCATAAGACACAGCTTTTGCACCCTCGCCGCCAAAAAATACCATTGTGCCGTTTGTGCCCTTTATACTTGTAGCCGAACCGTCAGTACCGTCCTGATTCTCTTCTCCGCCCTGACCGCCCGAGCCAACGGTAAGAGAGAGTTTTTCACCTTCTTTTACTTTATAAAGAATTTCATAGGACTGATACGCCCCGCTGTCATCTTTTGTGGTGGAAAGTCCTGCTACTCGTGCTCCTGCGCCTCCGCCCGCACCCGGGATTTGTACTTTGTATTTAAGGCTTATATTTCCGCTGCCGCCCTGACCTCCGCTAAAATAAGATTTTCGCTGCGTTGTGGAGTAACCTGCGCCCCAGTTGGGCACAAAACCGCCGCCTCCG
>DVFS01000026.1 GCA_018713115.1 Candidatus Galligastranaerophilus faecipullorum | reverse complement strand
AAGGCGGATTTTAAAATCCGCCTTTGAATACTATTTTAAATACTCTCTGTAAAATGCTTCAATTTTATCAAAAGGTATTTTTTCAAGATTGTCATATAAATCCACATGGTTTGCATCAGGGATAATCAGCAGCTCTTTGTTTTCTCCCTTAAGCTGTTTAAAGGCATCTTCGCTAAAGTATCTGCTGTGGGCTTTTTCACCGTGAATCATAAGCACCGCATTTTGAATTTCTCCGCTTCGCGCCAGTATGGGCATATTTATAAAAGACAGCGCCGAGGTCATGTTCCAGTTGCCGTTAGAGTTTATCGAACGCTTGTGAAAACCTCTTTTTGTTTTGTAATAGTCATAATAATCTTTTACAAACTGCGCCTCATCTCCCGAGAGCTTGTCGGGAAGCCCCGAAGCCTTGGCATAAGTTCCTTTTTTAAAGTCTTCGCTTCTCTGTTTGTTTAGATTTTGCTTTAATTCATAGCGTGCTTTTTCATCCAAGGAATCAAAATATCCGTTGGCATTCACACGGCTCATATCATACATTGTGGATGTTACCACAGCTTTAATTCTTGTATCCATGGCAGCCGCATTTAAACCCAGTCCGCCAAATCCGCAAATGCCGAGAATCCCGATTTTTTCAGGGTCAACATTTTCATGATTGCTTAAAAAATCAACCGCCGCGGAAAAGTCTTCGGTATTAATGTCAGGAGAAGCCACGCTTCTTGGCTCGCCGCCGCTCTCACCCGTATAGGAAGGGTCAAAAGCAAGTGTTATAAAACCCCGCTGCGCAAGAGTCTGCGCATACAGACCCGAAGCCTGTTCTTTTACCGCGCCGAAAGGCCCGCTGAGCGCTATTGCGGGCATTTTCCCCGCGGGTTTTTCTTTTGGAATATACAAATCCCCGACAAGCATTATACCGTATCTGTTTTTAAAACTAACCTTTTGTACATCGACTTTGTCACTTTTTTTAAAAGTCTTGTCCCATGTTGTTTTTTCTGCCATTGCAGCACCTCCTGTAAATATAATTAACGACATTAAAAAAGCCAGAATTTTTTTCATTTTTTCTCCTTTTATCTATATACAAGCCGCCAAAAAATGATTTTGAATGCAATCAAGCACTGTTTTTGCGTAAATATCGTGTTTTCCGTAGAAAATATGCGATGCGTCCTTAATTTCAATTACTTTGTTTAATTTCGGATTTTTCGTCCAACCGTTAAGCGTTTCCATAAATCCTTTCGGGCTGTTGCCGGTAACGGAGTCTTTTGAACCTATTATAAAAGCGCCCTTGGGTTTAATATTGTACAGCGACTGCGTTTCGCCTTTTTTGCTCAAAACGGGGCAGTTTTTAAGGTTATCCGCGTTATAAAAACCCAGAACCGTTTTTGCACTCATCGGCGAAAAACCGCCGAACAAAAACGGCAGAATATCATCGCCCCTGCCTTCATCAACCCATTTTTTTGCCAGTGCAAAACATTTATCTATATCGGGCATAACATCCCACCAGTGCATAATATCAACAGGTGAAGACACAATAAAATAGTCGACAAAATCATCAGGTGTTGTCCCCAGATAGTGAATGATTTTATTTGACCCCAGAGAATGCCCCGCAAGGATAATGTTTTTAAAACCCATATCTTTTGCACATTTCACATAACTTTCAACATCCTCATAAACCATATTAAAATCATCGTTAAACACACCCGCATGCTTTTGTTTCCCCGTTGAAAAATCACTGTATGCAAAGCAGGAAAAGGAATCATGGGCATGGGCTATAATGCATGCCATATTGTTTTTACTCAAAAGCTCGCCTGTCGCGTATAAAAGCTCGTTTTGAAAAACGTTAGAGCATATACCCGTCAGCATGACAAGCACCGTATCTGCCGTTTTATCCCCGAATATCGCCCCCTTAAGCTCAAGCCCGCGCGGAGTTATCACTTTTAATATATCCATTATTTTCTCCTTTTTGACCAAATATCAGGAATTATAGTTTTTCCTGCAGCATAATATATTTTAAAGCTTGAGAGCAGCTATCAGTCAAGAGGTTGATTTTTATAAACTTATTTTCTTTAAAACCCTTGCGGGATTCCCGCAAACAACAGTATTTGCCGCGACATTTTTTGTAACAACCGAACCTGCGCCTACAACCGCGCCGTCGCCGATTTTGACACCGGGGAGTATGGTGGAATCTGAACCTACCCAGACATTTTTGCCCAAAATTACCGATTTCGGGTACATATCCGCACGTGCCTCAGGATTTAAGTCATGATTGAGCGTGGCAACAGTTACATTATGCCCGATAAAACACCCGTCCCCGAGAACTATACCGCCCTGATCCTGAAATCTGCAGCAAGAGTTAATAAAAACATTTTTTCCTATGATGATATTTTTACCGCAATCGGTATAAAAAGGCGGAAACACACGAAAAGACGGGTCAACCTTTCTGCCCGTGAGCTTTGAGAACAACCCTACAAGTTCATCTTCACTATGGTATTTGGTATTAATTTCCATAGTAATTTTAAGCGCCTCCTGTGCAAGCGCATGAAACACTTTAAACAATCCCGAGGCTTCATCTACTTTTTTTCCGTTATTCATATAATCAAAAAACTTTTCAAGATTCATACAGCCTCCCGAAATAATTACATCCTGTTTTATATACTAAACTGCACCTATCTTTCAAGGACGTACCCCCATAAGATTTTTTGGCTGTTTTCATTTAGACATATATATGAAATTTTGATTTTTCTTTTGCCGTTTTGTTTGAAATGGCCGCTTCCGCGGGTTATTGAGGATACAAAGGTATTGCCTATATAACTTTCGTATTTTTCCTCAAATTCTTTTTTTGATGTTATTAAAACCGGCTCCCTGTATGCTTTTGAATACATTTCGCTTAAATACTCCGTGCACTCAAGTGCATTTGCGGCAGGTGCAAGGCTTAAAAGCAGAACGGACATAAAAAGTTTTTTCATAATTTTAATCCTTTAGTTCGGCGAGTCTTTTACTTTTTTGACAAGTGTCAGCATGGGTATAAGTAAAAATGTTGCGAAGGCAAACCATCTGAATGTATCAACATAACCCCAGAGCCTTGCCTGCTGCAAAAGTTCCTGATAAATGCTTGCCATAGCCATTGACTGTGCCGTTACTGTGTCAGCCGTTGCCTGCATAAACGACTGTGACATTGCGGCGAGTTTTTCCACATATATTTCGTTTGAAAAATTCAAATGCCCCGACATCATATGCTGGTGTGCCTGTGCAAGACGCGAAACCATTGTGGTGCCTATAGATGTACCTATTGCGCCTCCTATATTTTTAACAAGGTTTTGAAGGCATGAGGCATTTGCCATATCTTCATTTCGAACCGTAGAACATGAAAGCGGAACAAGCGGTGTCAGCGCAAGGAAAATGCCAAGCCCGTATAGAATGTTTGGAACCGCGATGATATTAAGGTTTATCTGCAAATTAATCATGCCGAAAAACAAGCTGCCAAATCCGAGCAGTATAAGACCAATCATTGTAATGCGCCTGTCGCCGAGGTGTTTTGACAATATAAGGTAGGTGATTACCCCGCTTATACTTCCTATACCGCGTGTACCCATTGAAAGACCGCTTAAATAGGCGCTGTAGCCTAAAAGTGTTTGCAGCATGGACGGCAAAAGCGCGGCGGAAGCAAGGAACACTGCCATCAAAATAACCTGAATAAGCGTGCCGAAAAAGTACGTTCTGTTTTTTAAAATACCAAGGTCAATCAGCGGGTATTCTTTGTTTTTAAATTGCGATATAAAGAAAAGAACGGCGCAAATGACAGAAAATGCACTCAGCCAGCAAATCCAGGCTGCACCGAACCAGTCGGCGTCATTACCCTTATCCAGCACCACCTGCAGGCTGATAAGCCACAGTGACAGGTAAGTAAGACCTTTGACATCTATCTTTATTCCCTCCTGTTTTTTTGCATACGGAGGGTCTTCAAGCAGTTTTTTTGCAAGGATTGCACACATAATACCTATAGGTATGTTAATTAAATAAATCCAGGGCCATGACCAGTTTTCGGTAATCCAGCCGCCTAAAACCGGCCCCAGAAGCGGAGCAAAGACGATTACTACCCCGAACATAGCCATAGACTTCGGTCTGTCTTCTTTAGAAAAACTCTCAAGCATAATGGACTGCCCCAGAGGCAGAAGCCCGCCGCCGCCTAATCCCTGAATAAAGCGAAAAAGTACGATTTCAGGCATGCTGCGTGCAACGGCGCACAGAAACGATGATATCGTAAAAATTATAATACTTAGTATAAAATACTGTTTTCTGCCCATTACCTTTGCCATCATGCCCGCAAGCGGGATTGCTATCCCCGAGGCGATAAGATAACTTGTCAAAACCCAGGTGGATTCGTTGTGGCTGACTGACATTGACCCTGCAATGTAGATTAAGGCAACGTTTGAAATGGTTTCATCCAGAACAAACATAAAAATTGCAAGCATAACGGGTGCAACCGCAAGCCACGGGTTGATAGAGGGTTTCCACTCCTGTGTGTTTTGTTGTTCTATAGTTTCACTCATAGTTTTTGTATCCTTCAGGATGTTTTTTATGCCACATCCAGGCTGTTTGTATTATTTCTTTTAAATCCGTACAGCAGGGCTTAAAGCCTAAAATATTTTTTGCTTTATCTGATGAAGCCACAAGCCTTGCGGGATCTCCGCTTCTTTTTGGTGAAACTACCGCGGGGATTTTATCTCCCGTAACTTCGCGCGCGGCTTCTATTACTTCTTTTACCGAAAAACCCGTACCGCTGCCGAGGTTAAAAATGTCGCTTTCTCCGCCGTTTTTAAGGTATTCAAGAGCCAGATAGTGTGCTGCGGCCAAATCGCAGACATGTATATAGTCGCGAATACAGGTGCCATCGGGCGTGTCGTAGTCATCCCCGAAGATATTAACAAACTCTCTTTTTTTGTTTGGTACCTGTAAAACTATCGGAATGAGATGTGTTTCAGGCATGTGGTCTTCGCCGATTTTTGCGCTTTTGTGCGCTCCGCAGGCATTAAAGTAGCGAAGAGAAACAAACTTTACCCCGTGCGCCGATGACACCCATTTAAACATTTTTTCCATCGAAAGTTTTGTCTCGCCGTATGTATTTGTCGGGTTTGTCCTGTCTGTTTCTAAAATCGGTATGTTTTCAGGCTCGCCGTATGTTGCCGCGGTGGATGAGAAAACAATTTTTTTAACGTTATTTTCGACCATGGATTTTAAAAGCACCATAGTGCCGTACAGGTTGTTGTCATAATACTTTAGCGGGTCTTGCATACTTTCGCCCACAAGTGAATTTGCCGCAAAATGGATTACGGCTTCAATGTTTTCTTTTTTAAAAAGGTTATCCAAAAAGTTTTTATCGCGAATATCGCCGCAATAAAACCTTGCATCGGGATGAAGCGCCTCAATGTGACCGCTTTGCAAATTGTCTGCAACCGCGACTTTATATCCTCTGTCGAGGAATTCCAAAACCGTGTGGGAACCTATGTACCCCGCTCCCCCGAGTATCAAAACGGTCATATCTCGCTCCTTATCTTCTCTATCAGTATTGTAGCATAAACGAAATTAAGTAAATTTTTTTATGTATGCGCTTTTTGTTTATCACTTGACAATATGATGCTGTATTTGCTTTATTTATTATACTTATCTACTATATTGCAGGCGGCTTTTTTCTGCCTTATTTTATCTTGTTTAAACTGTTGAACAAACGAAACCCTTTGACACAAAAAGTACAGGGGTAAGTTGACAATATAATTGTCAACTAATATAATTGTCGCATGAAACTTAAACTGCCCGATTGGGAAATTGTTTTATTCGTTGGTGCAAATGCTGTCTGTGCGCTGAACTATATTATACCGCTCATTCTCATAGTCGGATTGTTTATGATTGCGGATTTAAATTTTGCTGCGTATGCAGCAGATTCAACGATATTGCTTTTTATCAATGAAGATAAAAGTTTTATATTTATTTATTTTTTGCTGTATTCACTCTGGTTTCCATATGTTGTAACATTTGTTTTATGGAAAATTGAGGAAATTATAAAACAACGCAAAAATGCCGGAAAACAGATGTAAAATCTTATATGTTATATATAAATTACAATCAAACCCGTCAGGATACCTATAATAACAAAGAAAGCAGGAAGTTTGCTTCGATACATCAAAATTGACTGCGGCAAAATTTCACCGAATGTGACATAGAGCATGGCACCCGAGGCGAAACTGAGGCTTAAAGCCAGACCCAGTGCACCTATATCGCCTATTAAATACCCTAAAAGCGCGCCGATTATTGTCGGGGCGCCTGTAAGAGCAGTCAAAAGCACCGCACGGCGTTTGCTTATCCCGCCGTTGATTAACGGTACCGAAATTGCCATACCCTCGGGGATGTTGTGCAGACCGATTAACACGGCAAGAACCAGCGCCGACCCCCTTAAAACACCGTCCATATTAGCAAAAGAAGCGCCTATAGTCATTCCTTCGGGCACATTGTGCAAGGCAATGGCACATGCCATGATAAGCCCCGCCAAAAAAAGCGAAAAGGCAGTGTCTTTTTTCTCTATATGCGCGCTCAGGTGGTTAGAGTGGATAATTTCATCCAGATCATCCGCCGTCTGCGGGTGAGATTGGTTTATGTGGCGGACTTCGTGGTTTGTCGCCCTGTCGATAAAAAGGTTTAAAAGATAAACCAGAAGTACACCTATGCAGATTCCCGCGGATATTATAAAAATATTGGTTTTTGTGTCAACTGCGCTTACAATAAGGTCAAAGCAAACAATAGCCGTCATAACCCCGCCTGCAAAACTTAAAAGCAGACTGACAGTTTTTTTAGAGTCTTTTTTAAATAAAGCGCCGATAAGCCCGCCCAGACCCGTTCCGCCGATGCCTGCAAGTGCCGTTGCTTCAATAAGTGTCCATATTTCGTTCATTTTTTCTCCGACAGGAGTTTTTTGTGTAAATGTTTCAGCTCCAAGCAATTATACTATTATAAAAAATGTTTTTCAAATCAAGATGCAAGATTTTATGATAAACTTTGAATATGCTAAGGAACACTTTAACTTTCAGGTTTGACAAAACAATAGGTTTATTTTATCTGTTTTGTATGGCTGCAGGTATTTTTACAATTGCGGCCGAAAAAATATATTATTTAATTAAGCAAGCCGAAATGCCCGGATACGGACTTTCTTTTGCTGTAATCATTTTTTTGAATGCATTTGTTATATTTGCGGCGATTTTCTTTATTGTAGAGATTATCCTGTTTATTATTGACTGCTTTAGAATAAAAAAGATTATTAACAGCGGTTTGAAAAGTGACTCAAATCCGTTTTATTTGTGTTTTGATTATTTGCTGTTTTCAATTTCAATTTTTGTGCCGATAGCTTATATGTGCGCAATCTTGCCGAATATAAAATAGGTAACATAAAGAAGAATATCTAACTAATCATAAGATAAACCGAGCCACAGCGAGGTTAAGCGGCTTGTCCGCAATCGGGGTCGCGGTGCGGGTAAAAAATTAGTTTGGGTTAGTCACTGGACTCGAACCCTAACCGAGCCACAGCGAGGTTAAGCGGCTTGTCCGCAATCGGGGTCGCGGTGCGGGTAAAAAATTAGTTTGGGCAGTACTGGACTCGAACCAGCGACCCCCACAATGTCAATGTGATGCGCTACCAACTGCGCTAACCGCCCAAACTAATAATTATATTCAATTTTCAACCGTTGGCAGCGCCATGCGCTAATATAACTCTCGCAAGCTTCGCTCACTCAGTGCGCTAACCGCCCGGACTGATATTGTATTCTTATTATATTTAACAATAAAACAAAACAAAAAATCAACCATGCAAAAATTTTTATTCACACTACTTATAAAAAAGCATATTAAGGAAAGGTTGTTAAAATGTTAGGAAATATTCAAAACAGTGTAAATTTTACTTCTCTTAAAATTTCTCCCGACGCTATGACAAAAAAGGCTATTTCAGGATATGTAGACTGCATGGATACAGCAAGAATCATGTATGATTCATTTAATAAAATAGGTGTTGAAACAGGTTCTAATTCTGTTGTAATTAAAGGGATAAATGAAGGCTCTTCTATTTTATTCAGTGCCTATGATGAAGCAAATCCTAAAAAAGTTTTGAGCAGTATACAGATTGAAAAAGGCGATTTTAAAACCCAAAGAGGCAGTCTTTTTGAAAAATTTACATCAGAAATTGTAGGAAAAATCAAAGGCCTGATTGAGCACTAACTTTACATTTTGACAAGGTTTAAAACTTGCCTTATTCTTATATAAAAGGTGTTGAGCGCATTTTGTGAGGTAAATTTTTGACAAACAAAGAAACAAAATCCGATTTATTTAAAGACGAGAGCGAAAAGACGCTTGTTTTGCTCATTGTAATTTTGAGCATGATAACGGGTTTTCTTGCCTCTCTTGTTGTGTGGGCGCTTAAAAAAGACGAATTAGGCGAAAATGCCCGAAGTTTTGTCAGAAATCTTCTCAATTTTGAACTGACCCTTTTATGCGTATGCGTTTTATTTATAATTCCTTTTATAGGGCCGCTTTTAGCTTATCTGGGCGCTCCCGTATTATGGGTTGTAAATGTTGTATACTGCATTATGGCTGCGGCAGCGATTTCAAATTCAAAAACCTTAAGCCTGCCTTCTTATGAATTTATCAAGAAATAAATTTTGTACTTTGAAACTAAAATATGGGGTACGGTTTCACAAACCCCCGCCAAGCTCCTCGCTTGCCGCGAGTTTGTTCACACACCTCTGCCAA
>DVFS01000025.1 GCA_018713115.1 Candidatus Galligastranaerophilus faecipullorum | reverse complement strand
TCTGTATTTTATTAATCGGCAAATAAGTGCCACGCTTAATTTTTTTATACCAAAAATCCTCCGTTTGATGTAGAATAGCCTTATGAAACTTGTTATCCAGATACCGTGTTTTAATGAAGAGGGCACCCTTAAAACAACCATTAATGCCCTGCCTGCACACATTTGCGGTATTGATGAGATTGAAGTTTTAGTCATCAACGACGGCTCAAGCGATAGAAGCGAAAAAACGGCACTTGAAGAAGGTGCAAAAGTTATTTCTTTTAAACGCAATCTGGGTCTTGCGCGCGCATTTGAAGCGGGCTTAAAAACATCGCTTGCGATGGGTGCCGATATTATCGTGAATCTTGATGCGGATAATCAGTACTGCGCGGATGATATAGAAAAACTCATCGAGCCGGTACTCTTAAAAAAAGCAGATATTGCAATAGGCACACGCCCGATAGAAAATATAAAACATTTTTCGCCCGTCAAAAAAATACTCCAGAAACTTGGCTCATTTGTTATGAAAAAAGTATCAGGAGCCGATGTAGACGACGCCCCGAGCGGCTTTAGAGCATTTAGTGCACATGCGGCAAGAAGAATAAACATTTTTGATAACTACACCTACACGCTTGAAACAATAATTCAGGCACAGAGAAAGGGTTTGAGCATTACATGCGTACCTATAAGGGTAAATGAGGAACTGCGCCCCTCAAGGCTTGTTAAAAACAACTTTGATTACATAAGACGTTCGATTTTTACCATGCTGAGGATTTTTATAATCTACAGACCTTTTCGCTTTTTTATTTCTCTGGGGCTTATTGTATTTATCCTGGCGCTGCTGCCTGCCCTCAGGTTTTTATGGTTTTATTTAACGGGTCAGGGTTCAGGGCATGTTCAGTCTTTGATTTTATGTGCAATTTTAATGATTATTTCTTTCCTGTGCGCTCTGCTTGCAATAATTTCAGACTTGCTTGCGATAAATCGCAAACTGCTTGAAGATGTACAGATTATGCTCAGAGAAAAGATATAAAAATTTGTTGTTAGGTGAAAAAAGCCCTTCTCTTTTAAGAAGGGCTTAAACCTTATATCTCACCAAGCGCGTCGCGCTAAGGTTCGATTATAATTTAGAGGGTACGGTGTCGTCCTGTCCGCCTGCTCATCGCAGCCGTCACGGACTCACACACCTTGGCAAAATTATATCTCACCAAGCGCGTCGCGCTAAGGTTCGATTATAATTTTGATGCTACCATTAAGGTTGTTTCGGCTAATCTTGTTGAGTAGCCCATTTCGTTATCGTACCAGGAAACAACTTTAACCATGTTGTCGCCCATTGTCATTGTAAGAGCGGCGTCAACGGTTGAAGATTGAGATGAACCGATAAAGTCCGAAGAAACGAGAGGTTGTTCTTCATAAGCAAGAATTTTGCCGTCGGCAGCTTCTTTTAATGCTGCATTAACTGCTTCAACGGTAACGGGTTTAGCTGTTTCAACAACAACGTCAACAACCGATACATCGGGAGTAGGAACTCTCATGGCAAAGCCGTTTAATTTACCTTTCAGTTGAGGTAATACAAGAGCAACAGCTTTAGCGGCACCTGTAGTTGTAGGAACAATGTTTAAGGCGCCTGCACGTGCACGACGGGGATCTTTGTGACCTGCGTCTAAGATTCTCTGGTCGCCTGTGTAGCTGTGAACAGTTGTCATTAAGCCTTTAACGATACCGAATTTTTCATCAAGAACTTTTGCAACAGGAGCTAAGCAGTTAGTTGTGCAAGAAGCCATTGAAATGATGTTGTGTTTTTGAGGATCGTATTCATTGTCGTTAACGCCTAATACGATTGTTTTGTCTTCATTTTTAGCGGGAGCTGAAATGATAACTTTTTTAGCGCCTGCATCCAAGTGAGCTTTTGCTTTTGTAGCATCTGTAAAGAAACCTGTTGATTCAACAACAACTTCTACTCCGAGGTCTTTCCAGGGAAGTTGTGCGGGGTCTTTTTCAGCGAAAAATTTGATTTTTTTGCCGTTGATTACAAGACCGTCTTCAACAACTTCAACAGTACCGTCAAATCTGCCCATAACCGAGTCATATTTGAATACGTGTGCTGCATTAGCGGGTGTTAAACCGGGGTCATTGATTGCAACGTAATTAATTTTGTCAAAAATACCTTCTCTGATAGCGGCTCTTAAAGTGTTACGGCCAATTCTGCCGAAGCCGTTAATTGCTACATTTACCATATTTGGCTCTCCTTCTAAATGTATAAGTAAATACTACGCCTAAATTATGTAACAAACATAAAAGTTGTGCAAGAAATTTATATTAATCTTCCTTAAGCGCCAGAGTTGTCGCCGCAGCAAAAATCAACATAAGCGCGCCCACAAGAAAAGCGTATTCATAGTGGTTATTGGGCATATTGTTTATAGTGGTTGTCGAGATATTTATAAACCAGGCAAGCAGCGTGCAGACAAGTATCTGGGGTGCTGCGATAAATATATTAAATATACCCATAACAGAGCCTTCCGTGCCTTCTTTTATATACCTTGAAAGCATTGCAAAAGGCAGTGCCAGAATGCTTGCCCAGCCGATACCCGCAAGCGAAATAGCCGCAATTGTAGATACGGGATTAGGCAGGAAAGCAAGCAGAACATATGCCAGCGCCATAAAAAGCAGCGCAACAAAGTGCACTTTTTTGTTTCCGTAGCGCTCGGCAAGTTTTCCTATGGGAATTGCAATTATAAAACATATAAGATTAAAAGCGGCAAAGCAGATGGATGAAAAGTTCTGTCCGCTCATAACAAGCGTATCATAAGTACTTTGAAATTCCTGCGGAATAGCCGTAAGGTCGGGCACCTGATACAATACATGAATTACATACTGGGTAAAAAATATATTAAGGCTCATAACGCCTATCCAGGAAAAAAACTGCACCGTGCAGATTTTGCCTACTTCAGGCGAGAGTGCGAAAAATTCTTTTAAATTTTGAATAAAAGATTTTCTAATTTCCTCTTTTGCATTTTCTTCTTCGATTTTAAGTTCTTCTTTGGAGATTTTTCTCTCTCTTATGGTAAGGCATGTCCAGCTCATACCCAGAAGAAACGCGATACCCGCCATATAAAACTGCGCCGCGGTTGACATCTGGTAATTAAAAACATATTTAAGAACGGGAGCCGTTGCCGCCGCAATAACAGAGCCTAGGCCTATTGCAAAACTCAGATAAGAATTTGCAACAGAGTGCTGCTCGCGCGGCATATTATCGGGTATTAAAGCCCTGTAGGGTCCCTGTGCCGCATTAACACAGGCATCTATAATCCATATCATAATTGCCGCAATAAAAAGCGCGCACCACCAGGGAGCTTTACCGCCCAGAAAAGAAGCCAGAACTTCGGAATTAGGCAGCAAAAACAGCCCTATTGCACCCAGTATCGCACCGCCCATAAGATAGGGAATCCTTCTGCCGAAAGGTGTCTCCGTATTATCACTTAAAGCGCCTATAATAGGCTGAACAACAATTCCCGTAAAAGGCCCCGCAAGCCAGATAAGGCCGAACAAAAGCGGCGAAGCGCCAAATGACTCGGTTAGAGGACCGGATAAAATTATTCTCATCTGCCAGGCAAACTGCAGGCCAAAAAAGCCCAGACAGAAATTCAACAGCTGGGATGTGCTGAATTTTTTCAAGTTATCCGATACCATCAATGAAAATCTCCTTAATACGCGATTGCTTATTTATTTTACATTAGAATATGTTAATTGTAAAATTTAAATTATGAAATTTACAGGCAGAGGAATTTTTAAATTATTATTTACGGGGTTGCTTGTTTTTGCCCTGAACACGGCCGTTTTTGCACAGGAAGAAAAAACAACCGTACGCGTAGGTCTTTCAAACCAGTCTTTTTCAACTTTTGAACATCAGAGCGCCGATTTTTCATCTCCCGATGAAGTTTCAATAACGGATATGGCTTCAAACACACAGGTTAAAATACCGGGGAGCAATGTTTTTAGGGCATATTTAAAAGACGGGGCTTTCAGTGTTGATGTTCAAAGCGAAACGATTTTAAAAGACGCAAAAGGCCCGCTTGTCATTACCCCGAAAGAAAAAATCGGCATAGAAAACCTTAACAGAAAAGGTCAACCCGCATATTATGCCGGCTTAATGGAATTAAAACAGACAAAACCCGACAGGTTCAATATTATTAATGTTCTTGACCTGCAAACATATCTAAAAGGCGTAGTACCAAATGAAATGCCGGTATCTTTCGGGCTTGAAGCACTCAAAGCTCAGGCTGTGGCTGCAAGAAACTATGCAAACCGTCCGCAGAATGCATATAAAAACTACGACATCTGCGACTCGACCGCATGTCAGGTATACTACGGCATAAATTCCCAAAAAGAAATCTCCGACCGTGCGGTGGATGAAACAAACGGCATTTTTGCACTGTATAAAGATGAGCCAATACTTGCACTGTATTCTTCAACCGCAGGAGGTATAACCGAAGACTGGAAAAATGTCTACGGCACAGGTTCCGCCGAAGAAAAACCTTATCTGACATCGGTTTGCGATGATTCAAAACAAAATTTCTTAAAAACCGAAGAAGATGTAAGAAAATATTATTCAAACAAAGCCCTGTCATATGACATAAAATCACCCCGCTACAGATGGATAGCAGAGTGGGAAACACCCGAACTTGAAGAGGTTTTAAACAAAACACTTGCCGAGCAGTCGCGCGCAGGACTTGTCGAACCGAAATTTGACGGTTCTTTTAAACTTGAAGGTCTTGAGGACATAAAAGTCTTAAAAAGAGGCAACTCGGGCAAGGCTCTTGAAATAGAAATAATTTTTAAAAACGGTACATACAAAGTTAAAAAAGAACTGGGTATAAGACGTGTTTTAAAGAAAAACAACGCAATGCTTGCAAGTGCAAACTTCTTTGTTGATAAAGAAGGCAAATTAAGCAAAGAAGCAAAAATCGAAACAAAAAAAGACAACCTTGAAATTCCGGATGAGTCTAAATCAGAGGCGGTTTTTTCCTTTGAAAAACTTATATCACCCATCACAAAACACACAAACTCACCCGCCCGGTTTATAATAACAGGCGGAGGTTTCGGACATGGAGTGGGCATGAGCCAGTACGGCGCAGGGTATATGTCATCTATGGGCAAAAAATATGATGAAATTTTAAAACACTATTATTCAAACATTACTCTTGGCACAATGCAGAAAGAAGTGCTGTGGAATCCATACGGAATAAAGTATAAAAGCGAGTTTTACTATTCAAAATCTCAAAAACAAAAATGCATATTAAAAGTATTTAACCCAAAAAGGGTTTCAAGCCTTGCTTTTTCGATAAATTCACACACCTTTAATCCCGATATGACAGGATACAGTGCAAAAGTGCTGGGCATGGACATTACAAAATATTTAAAAGACGGCGTAAATACTGTTGTATTTGAGCCTCTTGATACAAAAGACAAAAACAAAACCGTAACTTATCAAATAGAGGTCGGAAACTAAGTGAACGAAAGCGAAACAAGCACAAACAACAGCGGTCAGGGGCTGCTAAAGGCTGCCTGGTGGATTGCCGTAATTATATTTTTATCAAAAGTGGCAGGCTTTTTAAGGGATATTGTCGTTGCAAACTACTACGGCGCAGGAGTTGTATCGGACGCGTACTTTTTTGCATACCAGATTCCCGCACTTGTCATAGTCATTTTAGGCGGAGTCGGAGGCCCATTTCACTCGGCAACGGTAGCGGTATTTTCCAAAATCGTAAAAGATTTCAGCAAAAAACCCGACCCCGATGTAAAAAAGCTCTTTAATACATTTGAAACATTTTCCGTACTTGTATTTTTGGTGCTTTCGCTTTTGTGTTTCTTTTTCCCCAAACAGATTATGGGAGTTATCATAAACGCAGACGCGCCCGAGCTTTTAAACCTTGCCGCCTATCATTTAAAAATCATGTCGCCCATGCTTGTAATGGGCTCTGTTCTTGGGCTTTATTACGGCATTCTTGTTACTTATAAAAGGTTTTTGCTGCCCAATATCTCGCCTTCAATGGTGTCTTTTGGCATAATTGCCGTACTTCTTATTACAAAAGGCGATAACAGCGGGCTGTATCTGGCGGCAGGTACGACTTTCGGGTGTTTTTTGCAGCTTATTCTGCAGTCTCCCGCCGTGCGCACACTTGGATACGGTTTTAAACCGTCATTTGATTTTTGGCACAATAAAAACTTCAATGAACTGCTTGAGCTTTTATTCCCCGCATTTTTAAGCTCTACCATAGGACAGCTCGGTGTTTATGTGGATATGTTTTTCTCATCGGGGCTTAAAGAAGGCGCCTGGACAGCATTCGGCTTTGCAAACAGAATTTTTCAATTCCCTGTAGGATTACTCCTGAGTGCAATTCTTGTACCTCTCTTCCCTTTATTTTCAAGGCTTGTAGCCCAAAAGGACGAACAGGGCGTAAGACATTATTTTACAAAAGGCGTGGGGTCGCTTATTTTTGCCGGCACATATCTTATGATTTTAATTTTTATAATAAGAACGGACGCTATTCGTCTGGCGCTTGAGCGCGGAGCTTTCAACTCCGAGGCTACTTTAATGGTATCCGAGATTTTGTTCTTTATAACAATTTCAATCATTCCTTATGTCTTTCGTGACAGCGCGACAAGGCTTTTTTACTCTTTTAACGACTCAAAAACACCTTTCTGCATTGCAATAGCCTGCATAGCTCTTAAAGTCGCGTTAAACTGGATACTTGTAAAACCTTTCGGCATTAACGGCATTGCAATCTCAACAACACTTATAACGGCTTTTAATGCCGTATCTCTGGGTCTTTTGCTCAGAAAAAAAATCTCCATAGGCTACAGAAAACTCTGTTTTACGGTATTTAAAATCCTTATTGCCGCGGCAATTGCCTTTATAATAGGCGATACAGTAAGTATTGTATGGGATAAATTTATCCCGTGGAATATGATAAACGGCATTTTAAAACTCTGTATCATCATGTTTACAACAGGTGTTATATACATTGTTTCATCTTTTATCTTAAAAATAGAATACCTGAAAGACTTAAAAGACAGGATTAAGGCAAAATGGAAGAAAGCATAATAAAAAAGGGCGAAGTAATAGGCTTTGAAACAGATACCGTCTGGGGTCTGGGGTGTCTGCCCGATGATATTGAAGCCGTTAATAAAATCTATGAAATTAAAAACCGCGACCGCACAAAACCGCTTATTCTGATGAGTCATGACATAAATGCACTCAAAAAATATGTCACGGGTATTTCGAATTACGCCGAATTACTCATGGATAAATTTTTCCCGGGCGCACTTACTTTGATATTCAAACGCTCAAACCTGTGTCCGGAGTTTATCTGTGCGGGTTTTGACACGGTAGGAATAAGGGTTCCCGACAGTGAAAATTTTACTCTGGTAACCAAAAAAGTAAAAGGCTCGGTGCTTGCCACAACATCGCTTAACATATCAAATGAGCCTCCCTGCAAGGATTACAGCGAAGCCGTAGAAAAATTCGGCAAAAAAGTAAAAATTATAAAACCCAAAATCAAATCACATCCCCAAAACCTCGCCTCTACCGTGGTTTTATGCCTTAAAGATGAAATTAAAGTCTTAAGAGAAGGAAGTATAAAAATTTAAAAAACAGAGTAATCCGGGTAAGTGCATTTAAGGTGCAATATGCGCTAAAATGCACAATATGAAAAAGATTCCCCCGCCTAAAGAATTTTACGGCGCAATTTTAGATGCGTATTTTAAATTTATAGCCATAAATACTGCGCCTGACAGCCCCGCAGGCGGAAAAGTTTTCGTATTTTACATGCAAGACAACCTGAAGGGGGTGGGGCACAAACCTTTTTGCGGACAAATCAACTGCAATTTTAATTATTCGGGCAAAAAAATAAGCGAGAAAATTTTTATAGGTATTAAGTATGAAGAAAGGTCAAAAAAACTTTCTGTCCGATTCAAATTAAAAGATAAAGACAGTTTTAAAAATTCGCTTGAAGGTATTAAAAATGCCTCCGGGGACCTCCTTGCAAGCTTTTTTAACGAGCTTGCCTGGGGGCTTGCGGAGGCAGTATTTAAAGTGGAAAAACCGCATTTTAAAAACATTGACTGCTATATCTGTCCGCTTGTCAAAAACAGCCCGCAGTCGCGTTTTTCAAACCTTGAAAATATCCCTGAATGCACACTTTTTTGTGATGATATTTTATGTATTTTATTCAATATTTACAATTCAAGAAAAGAAATCTTTTCTTTTGTTGAAATAAGCGCGGACGATATAATTTTTCTAAGAGGAATAAAACCGCGCGCGCAGGAGAGAAAAAGAGTTGCCGCGGCAATAAACACACTGTGCGGACTGAATTTAATAAGAGTTAAAAAAATTAAAAGATATAAATGGATTTTCTGTGTGCTTCAAA
Organism: Candidatus Galligastranaerophilus faecipullorum; assembly: GCA_018713115.1. Lineage (GTDB taxonomy): Bacteria > Cyanobacteriota > Vampirovibrionia > Gastranaerophilales > Gastranaerophilaceae > Galligastranaerophilus > Galligastranaerophilus faecipullorum. The sequence goes on along the minus strand of DVFS01000025.1, from coordinate 1,831 downwards.
ACCATGTTCAGGGCGGATGGCTCATACCAAAAAGCCTTATTTGCGCCAATCCGTCAAAAAAATATTTTGAAAAATATCTGGGGGATTATATCTGCTTTCTCATTTCAAATTCGCATTTTGAATTTAAAGTAAAAACCGCCGTTGGCTGGCTTTTAAAAAAGACAAAATACAAAAAACTCTCGCTTTTAAGGGATAAAATCGAACATGCACTCGATTATCTGGTGCAAATCGGCGTCATTGAAAACTGGGAGTATAAAAAAATTGATGAAGAGAAACTAAAAGGAGAGTTTGCACTTTTTAAATATTCAAAACTCAAAATAATTTTCCGCACAAAAAAGCGGAGCGTTTTCAAATTCCGCTCCGCCTGATTTTTTGTATAATTTTTACGCTTTTAGCGCGCAGAGTGCTTCAATAATTGCTTTTGCCGCAACTTTTCCCGCACCCATAGCGTTAATCGCCGTGGATTCGCCTCTGGGGGCAACGTCACCGCCCGCGTAAATATCTTTTACGGAAGTTTCGCCATTTTCATTTATTATAATATAACCTTTTTTATCCGTTTCAATATCAAGACACTCTTTTTGTGCCGACTGCTGGATGATGGGGTTAGGGCCTGTTCCGAGCGATACAATTACCGCATCCACATCCATGGTGTCAAACTTGCCTGTAGGCACGGGACGGCGTCTGCCGGACTCATCAGGTTCACCGAGTTCCATAACTTCAAGCTTAATGCCGTTTACACATCCTTCGCTGCCTAAAATTTCAACAGGAGAGTGCAGAAGTTTAAAGATAATTCCCTCTTCCTTGGCATGGCGGATTTCTTCTTTCCTTGCGGGAAGTTCTTCTTCCGTTCTTCTGTAAACGATATAAACTTCTTTGTATCCCACACGCACTGCCGTTCTTGCAGCATCCATCGCAACGTTTCCGCCGCCTATTATTGCGGCTTTATTACCGACTTTAAGCGGTGTGGGAGTATCAGGATCATTGGCATGCATTAAGTTTACACGCGTTAAAAATTCGTTTGCGCTGTACACACCGTTTAAGTTTTCACCCGGAACACCGAGCATTTTGGGAAGCCCTGCACCCGAGCAGATAAATATCGCGTCATACCCTTCTTCTTTTAATTGATTAAGAGTTATTGATTTACCTACAATTACGTTTTTATAAAATTTAACGCCGATTTCTTTTAAGGTTTCAATTTCTCTGTCCAGAACCGTTCTTGGCAGCCTAAAGGGAGGTATGCCGTATCTTAAAACACCGCCAAGTTCATGGAGTGCTTCAAAAACACTTACCTCAAAACCTGCATTCCTGAGGTCTGCCGCAGCGGACATGCCAGCACAGCCCGAACCTACGATTGCAACTTTTTTACCGTTTTCTTTTATTTCAACTTTCTTTGATTCGCTGTTATCACCCACATATCTTTCCAATGCGCCGATTGCAACGGAATCGCCTTTAATGCCCAGAACACACTTGCTTTCGCACTGTCTTTCCTGAGGGCAAACCCTGCCGCAGACCGAGGGAAGCATGTTTGAATTTCTTATAATCTCGCCTGCCGCCTGAATATCACCTTCTTTTACCTTTGAGATAAATCCCGGTATATCAACGCTTACGGGGCAGCCTTTTCTGCACAAAGGATTTTTGCAGTTTAAACATCTTGACGCTTCAAGCGCTGCCTGCTCGGGTGTAAAATTTTCTTCTACGGGGTCAAAATTAGACCTTCTTTTAACTTCATCCTGTTCATGAGGTCTCTGGCGTTCTGCTTTACTCATATATTAACTTCTCTCCATACTTAACATTCTGATTTTATTGTATAATAAAAAAAGTAAAATGTGAA
>DVFS01000003.1 GCA_018713115.1 Candidatus Galligastranaerophilus faecipullorum | reverse complement strand
AAAATAAAAAATCAAAAAAACAGGAAGTACAAGAAGAGATTCAGGAAATGCCCCCGGCTGATATTTCAGATGACGCTATAGAAAGTATGCCTGATGAAAACGAACAGTATGTGGAAGAAAATATACAAAGAATGAAAGAAGAGTTCAATGATGATTTAATGCCGGGCGGACAAGAGGATTTAATGCAATATGGACAATAAATTTAAAATTAAATTCAGAGGAGTGCGCGGTTCGTACCCTACGCCAAAAGCCAATTTTCTTAATTTTGGCGGAAATACTTCCTGTGTAGAAGTCAATCTCGGAGATAACCTTGTTGTGCTTGACGCCGGCACGGGCATTGTAGATTTAGGGACTGAACTTGTGCGCGAGCATATTTTAAGTTCCGGTAATCCTCTTGAGAGAAAAAATATTACCGCAACAATTCTCTTAAGCCATGTGCACCAAGACCACATTCAGGGGCTGCAGTTTTTCAGTCCCGTATTTTTAAGGGGCTCAAAAATAAATGTTTTCGGTTTGAATGTCAACAATGAAGATTTAAAAGACACGCTTCGCGATGTGCTTTTTGACAGGGTTTTCCCCCTGGGCATAGATGATGTAAAGTGTTCTTTTAATATTCAAAACTTAAATGACTCAAAAGTTGTGGTTATAAAAAAATGCGACGAGGCAAAAATTATTGACGCGGGCGAGTTTGCGCTTTTGCACCATGACGAGAGCGACGCGGTTATAACTTTCCACAAAACGCCTGCACACCCTAAAAACGGCTGTCTGTGCATTAAAATTGAATATGCCGGAAAAACTCTTGTTTATGCTACCGATAAAGAAAGCTATGTGGGCTCGGACAAACGTTTTATAGAATTTGCCCACGGGTGTGATTTACTTATTCATGACGCCCAGTATACCCATCAGGACTATGTTTCTCCGATTGCGCCAAAACAGGGTTACGGGCATTCCACTTTCCAGATGGCGCTTGAGAGTGCAAAGCTTGCAAAGGCAAAAAGAGTGCTCTTTTTTCACTATGATCCCAATTATGATGATACCACCCTTGAAATGCTTGAGCGGGAGTTTGCAGACCCCGGACGCGGTATAGAATTTGCAAAAGAAGGGCTTGAAATTGCGCTGTAGAATATTTTTTCTTGTTCTTGCACTGCTTTTTTCTTTTAATTTTGCAAGATGTGAAATCACTCCTGTTGACGCTGCAAGGAACGCAAAAGAGCATAATAATCAGGGCGTTATATATATGCGTGAGGGCGACTACCTTGCCGCTATTAAAGAATTCAAAATTGCAATAGGCATTAACCCCAATGTCCAGTCTACAAGCGTATATTATAATAACCTCGGGCAGGCATATATGAAAATTTACGCCATAAATAAACACCGCCTGCTGCCGCTGTGGGCTCAGAGCTGCTTTGAACAGGCGCTTAAGGGCGACTGTATGAATATTACTTATTATAAAAATCTTATAAGCGCATTTGAAGCCAGGGGCAATATGTCACAAAAGGCCGCATATTACCTTGCGCGAAAAGATGAAAACCCTTATTATGTAATAATAACGGGGCTGATTTATTTAAAACAAAATAAAATCGGGGCGGCGGTTACCATGCTTGATGCATTTTGTTCCGAAAACCCCGATTTAATTATAACGGATGATATTAAACGTATTTTATTGAATTACGAATTTATTTAAAAATGGTTTGATCTCTGTCAGGCCCCACGCTTATTATTTTTATGGGTACTTCAAGAATTTCTTCCAGTCTGTTTAAATAAACTTTTGCCTGTTCGGGCAGTTCATCATAAGTTTTTACGTTTGAAATGCTTTTTTTCCAGCCCTTAAATCTTTCAAAGACGGGTTCATAGTTGTAATGAGTTGCGACTTTTGTGGGATAGTGTTTAATAATTTCACATGTTTTTTTGTTTTTATAGCCTGTGCACAGCTTAATTTCATCGAAAGTATCAAACACGTCCAGCTTTGTGATTGCTGCGGCGCTCAGACCGCCCACAAGAACGCTGTATTTTGCAAATACTCCGTCAAACCAGCCGCAGCGTCTTGCTCTGCCTGTTGTAACGCCGTATTCTACACCTATCTGCTGTATGAGTTTGCCGGTATCATCCATAAGTTCCGTTACAAAAGGACCTTCGCCCACACGTGTAACATATGCTTTGAATACACCTATTACTTCTTGAATTGCAAGAGGACCCATTGAACCCCCGACCGCAGCACCGCCTGCTATGGGGTTTGAGCTTGTAACGTAAGGATATGTACCGTAGTCAATATCAAGCATAACACCCTGGGCGCCTTCAAAAAGAACGGTTTTATTCTTTTTAGCGTCGGCAAGTACTTCCTGCCAGTTAAAACATACGTACGGTGTAAAGATTTCTTTGTATTCTTTGCAAATTTTTAAAATCTGTTCTTTTGTGTATGTTTTAAGTCCGTAAACATATTGAAGCTCGCGGTTTTTCTTGGGAAGTATTATATCGAGTTTGTCAGACAAGAGGTTTTCATCAAACAGGTCTTCCACTCTTATGCCTATTCTTGCATATTTGTCGGTATATGTGGGGCCTATGCCTTTTTTTGTGGTGCCGATTTTCTTTTCACCCAGATCCGTCTCGCTCCATCCGTCAATTGCTGTATGGTAAGGCATGGTAATATGCGCCAGAGGGCTTATTCTGAGACTTTTTCTTATCTGATCAAAACTCACACCCTGAGAAATTATTTCATCCAGTTCTTTTTTAAAGTCTTCGGGGCAAATTACAACCCCTGCGCCCATAAAGCAGGTTTTACCCGGATACAAAATACCCGAGGGGATAAGGTGAAATTTATATTTTTTATCATCAACCACAACGGTATGACCTGCATTTGAACCGCCCTGATAACGGATGATAAAATCTGCCTCATGTGCAAGAAGGTCGGTGATTTTTGCCTTGCCTTCGTCGCCGAACTGTGCTCCAACTACAACAGTATTTTTCATTATGTACTCCCAAAAACTTTATCTCGATTACTATTTTAATATAAAATTGTT
>DVFS01000002.1 GCA_018713115.1 Candidatus Galligastranaerophilus faecipullorum | reverse complement strand
TTATTTCAAAGGTATCGTTAGGCAGAACGTTTATTGTTTTTTCTAACACGGCGCCTGAAGAGCCGCCGGAGGCGGAGTAGTTGTTGTATTTTTTAAGAGCACGGACGCAGTGGACGCCTGCGGTATTATTTGTGGTTACTACTTGGTATAAATTATCCATTCCTCTTAAAATGTAATCCCCTTCATTCGCCCATATTGCATAAGGTGTACAATGTGAGGATGGCACACCATGGCACACGTGGAATCCACCACTTAATAATAACCTTGAGTCTACCGGCTGCATACCCGTGGTAACTATTGCCATTGCTACATTTAAATTATTTTTAGCATCAAGCATCCAATATCTTGCATTTTCCTGATTGTTTTCAAACTTTTTTAATTCTGAGACATAGGGTAATCTGTATACATTTTGCATTAATTCTAATTGTTCTCTTGTTATTCCGCTACCGCTATTATTGTTATAGTTATAGGCATAACATGCGTTGCGAGCACCATCATGTGTACACATATCAGCATATTCGCATTGAAATTGTGCTGCACCCTTGGGACAGGTGTTAAACTTTGAATCAGCAGAATCGTAATGCCAACACGAAGAGGGATCAGTAAATTCCACTCCAAAAGCAATCACCTGTCTTTCCACGCTATATCCCGGCGTATTTCTTGGACGCATATCTTTTGTAGAAATTTTTGGCGTCCAGCATAAATCATTTTCATCTTTGGCGCCTCTTAATTGTGTCATTTCGTTTGAAAGGCAGGAAGTGTATGATAGTCCGCTGGGGGCAGTGCCGCTGTTAGGTTGTCCATTCCCGCCGCCTCCGCCGCCGCCTGCGCCTGTTATTTCAAAAGTAACCTGATTTACACCGGTCGGGACAGTCCATGTTGTGCTGCTTGTAAAGGTTACTGTTTTAGGGTCGGATACTGTTGAGCCCGCGCCTCCTCCGCCACCGCCTGCACCCTGGATAAAAAGGGTGTTTATACCTATCGGTACATCAAAAGTGTATGTACCGGGGTTGGCGTAGATTTCTAACCCTTTTTTATTATCGGTAGTTACTGATACGTTATCTTTCATTCTTTTTGTAATAACGGGGGCAAGCGCTACCATAATTACCGAGATTACAAGCACGGCAGTTAAAAGTTCGGCCAGAGTGAAGGCTTTTTTGCAGCCTTTTTGCACAGCAATGTGCTGTGCGCCGCGCGGGCGGCAAGCATAAATTTTTTTCATTTTCGTATCTTTCTCCAGTGTTAAAAAATAAACTAATCTAAGCTTATTAATTGTATTATATTTATGCCTTTTTTATAAGTCAACAAAAATCAATTATCTTTACGATTATTCTTCATTCAGGCTTAAAACAGCCATAAATGCTTCCTGTGGTATATCGACTCTTCCGACTGATTTCATGCGTTTTTTACCGCGTTTTTGTTTTTCAAGGAGTTTTCTTTTACGTGTAATATCACCGCCGTAACATTTATCCAGAACGTTTTTACGCATGGCTTTAATTGTTGTTCTTGCAATGATTCTTCCGCCTATTGCCGCCTGAATGGCGACTTCAAACATTTGCCGCGGGATAATTTCTTTTAATTTTGCGGCAAGTTTTTGACCTATATTGTAGGCGCTGTCTTTGTGGCAGATAACCGAGAGAGCGTCCACCACTTCGCCGCTTAAGAGGATATCCATTTTAACAAGGTCTGAGCGCTTGTAGGCGTAAAAGTCGTAATCAAGGCTGGCGTAGCCTTTAGAGCGGGATTTTAACTGGTCGTAGAAATCCGTTATGACTTCGCTTAAGGGGATGTGATATTCAAGATTGACGCGGGTTTTGTCAATGTAGTGCATGTTAATAAAGTCACCGCGTTTGCCCTGACAGAGCTCCATTAGCGAGCCTACAAAGTCATTTGGCGTGAAGATATTAACCCTTACATAAGGTTCTTCTATGTAGTCGCGATACTGCGGGGCGGGCAGGTTTGTGGGGTTGTCGATTTCAACCATTGTGCCGTCGGTTTTGTAAACTTTGTAAATTACACTGGGAGCCGTTGTAATGAGCGAAAGGTTGTACTCGCGCTCTAAGCGCTCCTGAGCGATTTCCATATGCAGCATGCCAAGAAATCCGCACCTGAAACCAAAACCCAGAGCGGATGAGGTTTCAGGCTCAAAGGTAATAGAGCTGTCGTTGAGTTTGAGTTTCTCAAGAGCTTCTTTTAAATCATGGTACTGGTCGTTATCTACGGGATAAAGTCCAGAAAATACCATGGGTTTTGCCTCTTTGTAGCCTTCGAGCGGTTCTGCGGCAGGGGTTTGCGCGTGTGTAATCGTATCGCCCACAAAGCGGGTGATTTCTTTTATTGAGCCTGCAAAGTAGCCTACCTCGCCTGTTTTAAGCTCGTTTACCTGAATGCGGTTTGGGTTTAAAAAGCCGAGTTCCACTACTTCAAACTCTTTGCCCGTTGCCATGAATTTTATTTTGTCGCCTAATTTGATTGAGCCGTCAACAACTTTAAAAAAGCAGACGGTGCCGAGGTACTGGTCATATGCACTGTCAAAAACAAGTGCACGCAGAGGCTTGTCCGAGGTATCATCCGGCGGGGGAATATGCGCCACGACTGCCTCCAGAACTTCATCAATCCCTGTTCCTTCTTTTGCACTTACGGGAATCGCCATGGAGGCGTCAATTCCTAAAACATCTTCTATTTCCTGCCTTACGCGCTCGACATCGGCGGAGGGGAGGTCGATTTTATTTATTATCGGGATAATTTCGAGATTTTGCTCCATTGCAAGGTAAACATTTGCAAGGGTCTGTGCCTCAACTCCCTGTGTTGCGTCAACAATTAAAAGCGCACCTTCACAGGCTGCAAGCGAGCGTGAAACTTCATAAGAAAAATCAACATGCCCGGGGGTGTCTATGAGGTTTAAGATATAGTCTTTGCCGTCCTGTGCGCGGTAGTTCATCTTTGCGGCATTGAGCTTAATTGTGATACCGCGTTCGCGCTCTATGTCCATGGTATCTAAAAGCTGATTTTGCATGTCGCGCTCGGCGATTGTGCCTGTGCGCTCAAGCAAACGGTCTGCAAGAGTGGATTTACCGTGGTCAATGTGGGCTATTATGCTAAAGTTTCTTATGTTGTCTATCTTTTTCATAAGATAATTATATTATAAAAAATTATCTTTGATACAATGCCGTTATTGTTGCATTTGCAATTGAGTGTTCTTCGACGATTTTCTCTACCGTGTTGGGGTCGGTGTCTACCGTTATATCAAGTGTTTCAACATCAAGCGCGTGGATTGTAAAGTTGTAATGATGTACTCCGTGACCCGCGGGAGGGCAGGCGCCGCCGTAGCCGAGAGTTTTAAAGTCAGTCACTGTTTCAAGCATAGGTGCTGCGGGCTTTTCGCCTTTTTTAAACTCTGTTTTTGAGGCGGGAATGTTTATGACAAGCCAGTGCCACCAGCCTGTCGGGCGTGGTGCATCGGGGTCATGGACAAGAAGAGCATAGCTTTTTGTGCCTTCGGGTGCGCCCTGCCATTTTAAATCGGGCGATATATTCTCTCCGCTGCAGCCAAAACCGTTTAAAACCTGCTCGTTTGGCAGAGTTTGATTATTCTTAATGCTTTCACTTGTGAGTATGAAATCGGAAGAATTTGCCATAATAACACCCGCTCCTAATAATAATGCCGCAATAAAAAAGAATGAAATTTTCTTTACCATATTGCAATTATACGGATTTTTATTTTAAATAGCAAGCAATGCCCGCAATCATGCAGAACAGGAAGCAGAGATTTCTTGCAAGATAAAATCTGTACATAAAAAACCCCATGCCGTTTTTGCTGATTTTATTCCAGTCTTCCATAGGGCCCATCCACCATCCGGGGATAAATTTTACGTCTTTTATATTTATATAGTCTTTTATTGATTTAAAGAGTTCTGTCGCAAGGGGCAGTGTGATGAGCACATAAAGCACATTAGGGTGCAGCCAGCCTGTCATCACAAAGAAAATTATATTTATGTAGCTCAGCCAGACAAGTACTTCAAGCGCCCTTATTGCTGCGGGTTTGTTTTTAAAAAGCCTTGGCAGGGTGTTTTTACCTTTTCTTTCGTCATATTCCCAATCCATAATTGCATGCGTGTGCAGCAGCGCCGCAGTCAAAAGACCGACGGAGATTGAAACTATAAGAATTCTTGTTGATAAATATCCGCTCAGCGCAAGATATGTGCCGCTCATCAAAAGAGGTCCGAATAAAAGCCCTACAATGAGTTCGCCCAGATAATATTTTGCAGCATAAGGATAGAGAATGCAAAGTATGCCTGAAATGGCTATTATAACAGGGATGGCGGGTCCAACGGTTATTGTATAATATATGCCGATTAAAACTGCAATTGCGTATAAAATTGCAATTATTCTTATAACTTTATTCAGGGGGAAAGTTCCGTTTAAAATGAGGCGCGCTTTGTTGTTTATTGCGCCAAAATCAATAGTGTCAAGTGTTTTTCCGCTGTTCAGTTCTTTTGTAACATCAATGTAGTCATCAAAAAGGTTTGTGCCAAGATGTACGCATATTATACCGATAAGAGTCAAAAACATGTCTTTCGGCGAAGGCAGGTAGATTTGCGCCCACATCAGCGCCAAAAACCACGGCGCGACAGACATGAGAACCGAATATGCTCTTGTGAGTTCAAAAAAGTTTGAAAGTTTGATTTTAAAGTTTTCCATCATAAACTCATATTATATATAAATTAACTTTGAGTCAAATTGCCCGGGCGTGCATTTTGTATAAGTAAAGATAGCATATTTTAAATAATTTACAATTTGTTACATAAAACACTAAAATAACCGTAAAAACTGGTGATTTAACCATATTGCAAATACTAAATATTCCCTTACTTTAAAAAAACAAATATTAAAAATCGCCAAAAATGCCAAAAAACTTGCATAAAAAGCCTTGCATTGAAAAATTTAACATGTATGATTTTTATTGTCGAAATTTATAAAGGAAACTAATGTCAAAAGACGTAATCGAATTTGAAGGAACAATTCTTGAATCTCTGCCAAACGCAATGTTTAGAGTGGAACTTGAAAACGGACATGAGATTCTTGCTCATATTTCGGGCAAAATCAGAAAAAACTTTATCAGAATCCTGCCCGGGGACAAAGTAAAAGTTGAAATGACCCCCTATGATTTAACAAGAGGCAGAATTACATACAGATTGAAGTAAATAATAAAGGAAAATAAAAATGAAAGTCAGAGCATCAGTAAAACCTATTTGCAAAAACTGCAAAGTAATCAAAAGAAGAGGACGTGTAACCGTTACATGTTCGGACCCCAGACACAAACAAAGACAGGGTTAATAAGTAAAGTAATTCAAAGGAGACATAAATAAATGGCAAGATTGGCTGGGGTTGACTTACCCCGTAACAAAAGAATGGTTATTGCACTAACCTATATCTACGGCATCGGACCTACTAGAAGTGCAAAAATCCTTGAGGCTTGCGGTATTTCACAAGACCTTAGAACGGATGATTTAACCGATGACGATATTAAAAAACTCAGAACTGAAATTTCTCACTATACAATAGAAGGTGATTTAAAAAGAGAAGAATCGCTTAATATTAAACGTCTGTCTGAAATTAACTCTTACAGAGGTGTTCGCCACAGAAGAAAACTTCCCGTAAGAGGTCAGAGGACAAAAACAAACGCCAGAACGCGCAGAGGTAAAAAATCAGGCCCTATAGCAAATAAAAAGAAATAAGGCTTAACATATAAGTCAAGTTTTGGCGGTATTAAAAGAAAATAATAAAAGGAAGAAAATATAATGGCTAAACCTACAAAAACGAAAAAGAAAGAAAGAAAGAACGTATTACAAGGTGTTGTACACATTCAATCCACCTTCAACAATACTATCGTTACTTCAACAGATACCCAGGGTAATGCTGTTGCATGGGCTTCTGCCGGCGCCTGCGGTTTTAAAGGTGCAAGAAAAGGCACACCTTTTGCAGCGCAGTCTGCGGCTGAACTCGTTGCCAAAAAATCGGTCGATCAAGGCATGAGAAAGGTTGAAGTATTTATAAAAGGACCCGGCTCAGGCAGAGAAACGGCTATCCGCGCAATCCAGGCCGCCGGTCTTGAAATTACATTAATTAAGGACGTAACCCCGATTCCTCACAACGGCTGCCGTCCTCCCAAGAAAAGAAGAGTATAAAACTTAAAAAAAGGAGCTAAAATTGGCTAGATATACCGGACCTACAAATAAATTATACAGAAACTTCGGTGTCAAAGATTTGTCCAATCGTAAATTGACATCGTCCATGAGACAAAATTCTTCAGGGCAGCACGGTGCAATGAGAAAGAAAGCATCGGATTATGCTCTGCAATTAAAAGAAAAACAAAAAATCCGTCTTACTTATCTTGTATCTGAAAAGCAGTTTGCAAAATACTATGAAACCGCTTCAAGAAAAACAGGCGTAACAGGTACGATTATGCTTCAAATGCTTGAATCAAGACTTGATAACGTAATCTTCCGCGCAGGTTTTGCAATTACAAGAAGACAGGCAAGACAAATCGTTAACCACGGACATGTCCTTGTTAACGGTAAAAAAGTTGATATTCCCTCCTATTTGCTCAAAGCAGGAGATGAAGTCACTGTTAAAACAAACAGTCAAAATTACATAAAAAATGTTCAGGAATCAATTGATATGGCGCTTTCATTCGCGTGGTTAAACGTTGATAAAGCCGCTCAGAAAATTGTTTTTGACAGAGTACCGCAAAGGGAAGAGATGGATCCCGAGTTTAAGGAACAACTTGTTATTGAGTACTACTCTAAATAGTAATTAGGAGAGAATAAAGAATATGGAACTTAAAATTAAAAACGTTAATACAACGACCAGCTCAGACGGTTCTCAGTACGGTAAATTTGTAATTGAGCCGCTTGAAAGAGGTTATGGCGCCACAATAGGTAACTCTTTAAGAAGAGTCTTACTCTCAAGCCTTGAGGGTGCTGCCGTAACTTCCGTGAGAATTGAGGGTATTACACATGAATATACTTCAATCCCCGGTGTTGTCGAAGATGTTATCGACATTATGCTCAACCTGAAGGGTCTGGTTGTAAAAACGGAAAATAATGACGTTCAGCATTTAAGACTTGATGTAACAAGACCCGGTGCGGTTCTTGCTTCTGACATAGAACTTCCTGCAGGCGTTAAAATTGTCAACCCTGACTGCTTAATCTGCACGCTTGCAGAAGGCGGCTCAATCCATGCGGATATCGTTGTGGAAGTAGGCAAAGGTTATGTAACCCAGGATGTTCTTAAAGAGCAAAAGAACGGTATGCCCATTGATATGCTTCCGATTGACGCGGCATTTATGCCCATCAAACGCGTAAGCTATGTTGTTGAGCCCGCCCGTGTAGGTGAAAACCTTGACTTTGATAAGTTAACTCTTGAAATCTGGTCAAACGGTTCAATTGACGTAACACAGGCATTGTCAAAAGGTGCAAATCTTCTTATTGAACACTTCTCTCAAATTGCAGCTATTACAGGTACTCCCGTAAGCGTAAAAATTGAAGAAGAGAAAAAGGAAGAAGAAGCAGCCGAAGCTGTTCCGGCTTTCACTATTGAAGATTTGGAACTCTCTGTCCGCGCTTACAACTGCTTAAAGAGAGCAAGCATTAACTCAATGGCTGAATTGTTAAAGAAATCCGAACATGATTTGCTGAATATTAAAAACTTCGGTAAAAAATCTTCAGATGAAGTTATAGAAAAACTCCACCAGCTCGGTTTGGATCTTCAACCCAATCCCGAAGGTGTAGATGATTTGGAACTAATATAATAAAAGGATAAATAAAATGAGACACCAGTGTAAAAGACACCATTTATCAAAGGCAGCTGACCAGAGAAGAGCGCTTCTTCGCTCTTTGGCTACAGAGTTGTTCTTGCACGGCGAAATTAAAACAACAATGGCAAGAGCTAAAGCACTTCGTCCTTATGCTGAAAACGTAATCACTTTTGCAAAAAAAGGCGATTTAGCTTCCCGCAGACAAGCTGCTAAATATATCTTTGACAAGGAAACGTCAAAATATATGAACCTCGAAACAGGTGAAATTTTTGATGTTCCTCAAGAAGGACAAAAACTGCCTTCCCAGACGGTTTTAAGACAGCTGTTCTCGGTAATAGGCAAAAAATACGCAACGCGCAACGGCGGCTATACGAGAATTTACAGACTCGCTCCCCGCAGAGGCGATGCGGCTGAAATGGCTATGATTCAACTGGTATAATGACTGTAAAAATTCGTTATGCCATGAGGCTTTCATATCTTGGTAAAAATTATCGCGGTTCTCAAAAACAGCCAAATGGTAATACAATCCAGGATGAAGTCGAAAAAGCACTTTGTACATTGATAAAAACAAAAATAAGCACTGTATTTTCGGGCAGAACAGATGCAGGAGTAAGTGCAAAAGCTCAAGTTCTGCATTTTGACTGTGACAGCGAAATTGAGAGTATTAAGTTTTTAAATTCGCTAAACGGTCTTTTGCCTGATGATATCAGGGTTTTTGAGATAAAAAAAGTTGAAAATACTTTTCATGCTCAAAAATCCGCCCTCTTTCGCCATTACAGATATTTAATAAGAAATGATATTGTAAGTTCGCCCTTCGATACCAATGTTCTTTTTGTTAAGTATCCTCTTGATGAGTGTGAAATGGATAAAGCCCTTAAATATCTTGAGGGTGAACATGATTTCAGTGCTTTTAAGTCTAAATCGGACAATCCCGCAACGATTTGCAAAATATACCGCGCGGGAGCCAAAAGGTCTGATGATGGCAAATATATAATTATCGATATTATAGGGAACAGGTTTCTTTATAATATGGTAAGAACAATAGTCGGAACCCTTTTTTTGATTCAAAAGGACGGTCTTAACCCGCTAAAAATGGCTGAAATTTTGGAGTCAAAAGACAGGAGTATCTCCGGCGCAACGGCGCCCGCTATCGGGTTGACGCTTGAGTATGTCGGATATGGCGATTGTTTAAAATATCAAAAACAAATAAACATATAGGAAAGGTAAATAAATGAAAACATTTAGCGCAAAGCCGCTTGAAGTTGAAAGAAAATGGTATGTAATAGATGCTGACGGTCAAACACTCGGCCGCCTTGCAGTTGTATGTGCCAATATTCTGCGCGGCAAAAATAAACCTCAATATACACCTAATGTTGATACGGG
>DVFS01000024.1 GCA_018713115.1 Candidatus Galligastranaerophilus faecipullorum | reverse complement strand
AATAATATAAATCCTGTTAAAATCAAAAACAGGCTCACTAATTTCGGATTTTCAAGAAGCGCATGTGTGGGCTCCTTTAAAATAAGTGCAACCGCACAGGTAATCGGGGTGGCGGCAGCAATATAAACCGCAATCTTAAAATCATCATGTGAATAATCCCTGTTTTTTAGACCCGAGAAAAATGCTTTTACAATATTAATTATATCTTTTCTAAAAAATATCAAAACAGCAAAGAGTGTTGCAAGATGTACGATTATGTCAAAAAACACCTCCTGAGCGGCCACATCGGAAAGGGTCTGTCCGCCCGAGAGCAGTTTATAAATTGATTGAGAAAAAACAATATGAGCCGAACTTGAAATAGGCAAAAATTCGCTTATGCCCTGTACTGCCCCAACTATAACCGCCTGCAGCGTCTGCATTTTAAACTCCTTATTCCCAATACGAAGCGCATGAAGTCTGAGTTTCCCAGACATTTACACGTGAAACACCGCTAAAATGTTCTTTGACTTTTTGATATATATATTTTGAAAGTATCTCGGAACTCGGCGAAACACCTTTAAACTCTGGCAGTTCATTGATATCTGTATGGTCTAGATAATCTATTATTTCATTTACCGTTCTTTTTAGAACTTTAAAATCCACAAGAATATTTGATTTGTCAAGCTCACAGCCCTGAATATACACTTCTACCTTCCAGTTGTGCCCATGCTGATTTTCGCAATTGCCCTTATAATTGAGCAAATGGTGTGCTGCCGAAAAATGTGTTTCTATTTTCACTTCAAACATAAAACTATTCTACCACCAACATTTATTAAAGCAAAATAAATGCTCCCGCCCGCTTAGAGCAAGGAGCATTCAATATGTGTTAAATTACTAGCCTTTGATTTGGTTCATTACTTCTTGCGCGAAGTTGTCCTGTCTTTTTTCAAGACCTTCGCCGAGAACAAATCTTTCAAATCTTACAACGGATAATTTACCTTTTATAAGCTGTTCAATTGTTTCGTCGGGGTTTTTAACAAAAGGCTGTTCAAGAAGCACCTTGTGAGCCATTTGCTTATTAACACGACCTTCAACAATTTTAGCTCTGATTGCTTCGGGTTTGTTTGCAAGGTCTTCTTTGCCCATTTCGATTCTTGTTTCTTCATCGATAACGGATTGAGGAATTTGTTCTCTTGAAACAAACTCGGGAGCGGATGAAGCGATGTGCAGGCAAATATCTTTTGCGATGGTTTTTGTTTCATCACTGCAGCTACCTTCACATTTTGTTTCAAGAAGGACGCCTATTTTGCCGTTGTGGATATATGTAGAAACGCAGCAGGGTGCTTCATAGCGAATAAATCTTCTGATGGTAATTTTTTCGCCGATTTTTGCAATTTGTTCTTTGATAACTTCATCTATTTTCTTTTTGCAAACGGGGCAGTCAAGCTCTAAAAGGTCATCAACCGACTTGGGATTAAGTTTTGCAACAGCCTGAGCCATCATGTTTGCAAGGTCTTTGAAGTTTTCATTTTTTGCAACAAAGTCTGTTTCACAGTTAAGTTCAACCATTGCGCCGACTTTGTCTTCTATAAATGAAGCAATAACGCCTTCTGCGGCGATTCTGCCCATTTTTTTATCAGCGGAAGCAATGCCTTTTTGTCTTAAAATTTCCGCTGCTTTTTCCATATCACCCTGAGCTTCAACAAGAGCTTTTTTGGCATCCATCATGCCGGCACCTGTTTTATCTCTGAGTTCTTTTACCATAGAGGCTTTTATTTCCATAGTTTTACTCCTTTTATTTTAATTATTCGGCTGTAACATTTGCGTCTGCCGCTTCGATTTTTTCAATTTTCTTAACTTCGGCAGCTTTATTTTGTCTTAATTCTTTGCCTTCTAAAACCGCATCTGCAAGTTTTGAAGCAATAAGTTTAATTGAGCGAAGAGCATCGTCGTTGCCGGGGATAATGTAGTCGATACCGTCGGGATCGGCGTTAGTATCAGCCAGACAGATAACGGGGATATTCAATTTATTTGCTTCCTGAATTGCAATAAGTTCTTTTTTCTGGTCAACGACAAAAAGCATATCGGGCATGCCTTTCATTTCTTTAATACCGCCCAGAGTTTTAGAAAGTTTTGCAAGCTGTCTGTTCAATTGAGCAACTTCTTTTTTGGGAAGCTTTTGAGCGTGACCCGATTCCATAAATGACTCAAGTTCGCGGAGTTTGTTTACTCTGCCTCTGATTGTTTCAAAGTTTGTCATCATGCCGCCGAGCCATCTGCGGTTTACATAATATGCACCCGCTCTTGTTGCTTCCTGTGCTATAACATCCATTGCCTGTTTTTTAGTACCGACAAAAAGAATATTTCTGCCTCTGGCAGCCATTTCTCTGACTGCTGCATATGCTTCATCCAGTTTATCGGAAGTTTTTCTTAAATCAAGAATGTATATACCGTTTTTTGCACCGAAAATATAGGGTTTCATTTTCGGATTCCATTTTTGAGTCTGGTGACCGAAGTGTACACCTGCGTCGAGCAATTCGACTAATGTTGCTGTTGCCATAGTTTTTTGTCCTTTCATCTTTTACACTCTTATAAGGTTTAAACTTCGACCCCTATTGGCGCGGGCTGGTATAACTACCATACGAATATAAAATAAACCTTATACACGAAAAGTTTATTATAAACAAAAAAAATAATCAACTACAGCGGATGATAGCAGGCAACATCAGTATTATCAATATTTTTAAGCCCGGGACACGCTGCTCTGCACCTGTCATCAGCCCTTTCACAGCGCGGGTGAAAAGGACATCCTAAAACAGGTTCGGTAACAGGAGAAGGCTGACCTTTAATATTTTTAAGCTTTTTACCCTTTTTGACCGGAAGCGCCTCAATCAAAGCTTTCGTATAGGGGTGGCGCGGGTGCTTAAAAAGCATATCACTCTGCGCACGCTCAACCACGCGCCCTAAATACATTATGGAAATATCATCACTGTATCGGGCAACAACCCCTAAATCATGCGTAATAAGAATAATAGTCCTGCCCTGTTCTTTAATTTTTTCAAGCAGCTTTAAAATCTGCGCCTGAATAGTGACGTCAAGCGCCGTTGTGGGCTCATCCGCAATTAAAATATCAGCGTTTGCCGCAAGCGCCATAGCTATAATCACCCTTTGCTTCATCCCGCCCGAAAGCTCATGCGGGTATGCTTTTATCCTCTTTTGTGCGTCCTTAAATTCGACACTTTCGAGTGTTTTAAGCGCTATATCAAGCGCCCTTTCTTTTGAAACGTCATTATGTAGCATTATTGTTTCAAGCAGCTGGTTTTCAACTGTATATAACGGATTCAGGCTTGTCATAGGGTCTTGCGGTATAAGAGCAATTTTTCTGCCTCTTATTTCTCTCATATCGCGCTCGTCAAGTTCAAGAATATTTTTTCCTTCAAAAAGTATCTTTCCTCCGAGAAATTTTGAATTTTTGGGCAGGAGCTTTAATATACTCATCACGCTCATAGTCTTGCCGCAGCCCGATTCTCCGACAATCGCATGAATTTTACCTTTAAAAAAAGAAAAATTTATATCTTTTAGAACGCTATAGGTTTTACGGTCAATTTCAAGACCGAGAGAAAAATTTTTAATCTCTAACACGCTTTGCTGCATAATGAAATTATAACACGCAAAACAGGATAAATATGCACCAAATGGAGAATCTGTCCGCAGAAGCCTACCTGGCGGCAGTTTGCTCTGCTTTTGATTCTTCCATAGACTTTCTGCGTTTTTTGCGCCTCATCAAATCCACAAATGCTTCAAGCCTTGTAATATATCCCGCTTTTCCGGTCTGCTCATCCATAATAAGGCTTAAAATAGGCAGATTAACATCTTCTCTCATTTTCGGGAAAATATTCTGCGACATAATTTCAGGCATGCACGTAAAAGGTGAAACATGTATAAGTCCGTCCGTGCCTTTTTGCTCGGCATACATAACATCGCTTATGCACTCAAGCGCATCGCCCCCGATATCGCGCATCAGGTAAGGTTTTGCCATTCTGTATGCACGCTCTAAATGTGTTTCGCCGCGCTTGCACATTTTAGGAATTATAGCATCTCTTAAAAACCCGCTTACAGTCAGGCTGCGCCTTACCTGAACACCGAGTTTGCCAAGCTCACGCTCAATATTCTGATTGGCAAAATCATCAAGCACTACATAGATTTCACCTGTTAAATCCACCCGCAAAACTTCTCTGTTCGGGTCTATTTTAACATTTGAAATCTCGCTCAAACCTTTTTTCAGTGCTTTTTTCAACTCTCGTGAAGTATCTGCATCCATAACATACCTAAGTGCGCGTTTATAAGCCCTCTCGCTGTCGCCGAAGTTAATTTCGCGCGCCCTGTGGTAAGAAAGGAAATTTTGCAGTTCATCAAGTGCAAAAACTTTTCTCACTGCAATATTTATTGCACGCATAATACGTATAATGTTTTTTGACCCCGTAAGATTTACAAGAAAATCATACATGCCCCTAAAGCCGTCATAGAGTGAAAGTTCTATATAATTTGCATGATATCCCAAATCCTCAAGCACAGTTTTAATATTTTTCCCGTACTCACCCAGACGGCAAATACCGGGAGATGTTATCATGGCGACATAATCCGCCCCGCCTTCAATTGCTTCGATAAAATTTCCGAGAATAAGTTTATAAGGCAGACATATAGCCTCCGGAGAATTTTTAGTCCCCAGCGAAAGTGTGCGTTTTGAAGTATACGGCGGAACAAAAGGCTCCAGCCCCATTTTCTTTAATGCCGCAGCCCATGCGACATAAATTGTTCCCATGTGCGGGAAAGCCACTTTTATTTTCTTTTCATGCTCTTGATTTGTCATAATTACATTCTCTCACAAAGATAAAAAATGCGCAAAAGCCTCCGAATTCCGGAGGCTTTTTTAGAATTAAACCGCGCAGGTCGTTATTTTAATTCAACAGTAGCGCCTGCTTCTTCAAGTTTTTTCTTCATTTCGGCAGCTTCTTCTTTTTTAACGTTTTCTTTAATCGGTTTAGGAGCGCCGTCTACGAGGTCTTTAGCTTCTTTTAAGCCGAGTCCTGTGATTTCGCGAACGATTTTAAGTACGGGGATTTTGTTAGCACCTGCTGAAGCCAATACAACAGTTACTTCAGAAGCTTCTTCAGCACCTGCTTCTGCTGCGCCTGCTGCGGGAGCTGCTGCAGCAACTGCAACGGGTGCTGCTGCAGACACGCCGAATTTTTCTTCCATAGCTTTAACAAGTTCAGCTGCTTCGATAAGAGTTAATTTTTCAATTGATTCTAAAATTGTTTCTACGTTGCTCATTTTTTTATCCTTTCAATTATTTTTATTGTGTTCTTAAGATGCTTTTTGCTTAGCAACTGCATCAACAGCTCTGACTAACGCGCTCATAACGCCATTGACACTGTAAACAATGCCGGAAGCGGGCGAGTTGATAGAACCGAGAATTTTTGCGTAAAGTTCTTCTTTTGAGGGCATTTTTGCAAGCTGTTGGGCCTCCTGAGCGCTTAAAAGTTTACCGTCAAGCACACCGCCTAAAATTTCGCCTTTTTTGTTTTCTTTGATGAACTTAGCCACAACCTTAGCAGCGCTTACTTCATCTCCGAAGCCGAATGCAATAGCGTTAGGACCTTGCATTAAAGACTCAACTGCTTCAAAATTTGTCCCCTTGGAAGCGATTTTACACAAAGTGTTTTTTGTAACGGTATAATCGGCATTTTGTTTTTGCAGTTCGCGGCGAAGTTCGGTAATTTCTTCAACGCTCAGACCGCGGTAATCGGTAACGATTGCAACTTTAGCCTGTTCAAACTGCTTTTTAAAATATTCGATTTTCTCGTTTTTAAAAGCTTTTGTTGCCACTTTGATGCGCTCCTTTCTAGAGGGTATTTCGCATATAAACTAAAAAGTTTTGCGAACATATTTGTACACGCAAAACAATAACAAACAAGTATTATTCAACTTTATTGCTACCTGGGTCGGAAATTAAGCAAAAATAAAATCTGCACCGACTGTCTTGGGTACATTATTAAAATATTAAAAACACAAAACAATGTCAACAAAAAATGTTACAAATATTAAATTGTATATTGCAATATATATCAGTATATACGGCAATCAGCAAAAAAAAGAGTTAAAATTTTATTAAAAACTGGTGACAACTCGCGTTTTTTTGTTATTATAATTACTCTGGTAAAACAAGATGGAAAACTTAAAACACAAAATTGAAAAAAATGCCAAATTGAGGAGTTACCTTGACCTTATAAACAAAATAGCCAAGGTTGAATACAAAAGCATATCTTCGCAGCATTTAATAGAGTTTGACGAACTTGTAAACATAGGAATCCAAACAGTGGATATACTGTGTGCCGATGACAAAAAAGACAGCTATAATGAATCTTACCTTTCTACCGCAATTAAATGGGCAATAAGAAACGAATTAAGACGCCGATACCGCTGGCATGGCGTGCGCCACAATTGCAGCGAAACACAGACAAATGAAATAAGGGAAGCCATTTACAAAACAATTCTCTCAACTGATGAAATGTTTGACAATGACAAACCCTTTGAAATAAAAGACGTAAGGAAAAACCCTGAAGAATCCTGTGAGTTTGAGCAAATTTCAGAAGCAATTAAAAAAGCAATCTCGACCCTTCCCAGACGCGAAAGAGAGCTTATAGAATCAAAGTTTTTTCAGGAAAAGAAACTCCATGAACTATCTGATGAATTTTCTATCTCCCCTTCAAGAATTTCAAGAATTATAAAATCAGGCTTAGATAAAATAAAAGAAGAACTTCTGAAAAACGAAGTACTCTAGTTAAATTTAAGCGCCAATCAACTTTCGCATTCTTACAAAAAAAGGTGCGGTTGTAAAACTACACTGGAGCCGCACCAAGATACTAAATTACCATTCGATTATTATTTTTCCTGCACCGCCTGAGCCTCCCGTTGAAGGAGGAGAATTTACGTTCGAAGCCTCAGAAACACCTGCACCGGAACCACCTGCGCCATATGAAACAGAAGAATTTCCATTACCCGTTTGCACAGGGAATCCGCCGGAGCCATATACCGTAGAAGCTCCCGCACCGCTTGTTATATCAGTAGCGTCAGAGCCCGCGTCACCATTAAAGCAGACCAAACCCGTTAAATTACCCATTGCACACAAGGTTGGAGTAATCCCGCCCTTGCCGTTTACTATCAGGTCGTTCTCCAATCTGGCATTTTCTCCGCCCAAGCCGCCGCCGACACGCAGGTTAAATTGTCCCGGAGCATATCCGAAAATCGTGTCACCTCCGTTTTGAGCGGTAACCTCGGCATTATCACCCCAGGGAAGTGTACCGCCCTTACCACCGTTTCCGATTTGCACACTTACTTTATCGTTTCCATTAGTAATATGTATTGTTTTTTTAAGAGAGTATCCTGCGGAACCGCCGCCCCCGCGTCCTTTTTTGTCAGGATTCCAGGTTATCTTTACATACCCCGGAGCACCGTTACCGCCATCAACGTCGCCATATCCGCCTCCGCCGCCGCAGCCGCCGTAACCTGTTGCATCAAGGGACAAGGAAGCAGTCATTGAAGCACCTTTACCGGGCTCACAAAATTGATTCTTGTCAATTATTGTTTTACCACCATCACCGCCCCTCATGGTTTTTTCATAAGAAGAGGGTTTATTGACGCTGCCTCCTGCATACTGAGATGAACCTGTATAGAAAACATTCTGCTGATACCCAAGAGAAGAAGTGTCAAAGTTTCCCTCGGATTTTCCGCCCCTAAACACATAGCCGCTGTTTCCTCTGGCTCCCGTGTATTTACCCGAACATGAGCCGTAAGCGCAATCATTCATATTTCCTGTCATAACAATTACTGCATTACCTCTCTTGAGCACAGAGGGTTTGCCGTTTTCTCCGTTGTGCGGAGCACTGAATGCAAATGATGAACTCAGTGAAGCGGCTCTGCCGCCTTCTCCGCCTTCTCCGACAATGACTGTAATTTTTTCGCCGGGCGTAACTTTAAATCTTTGCTTTGGAACAATTGAACCGCTGCCGCCGCCACCGCCGCCGTTTTTTGTTTCATGGTAAGATATTCCTACAAAACCAGGTGCTCCGTTTCCGGTAAACCAAAAACCCGGGCAATCGCGCGAAGCAGGCAGTATTTTACAGCTCCAGCCGCCTCCGCAGCCGCCTGCACCATACCCTTGACCATGGCGAAGCGGGCTGTTATACACTTCTTCAAATTCACCGCCTACACCAAAAAGACTTGAACCGCCCTGTGCGCCGGGAACATCATGGGTATTTACAGAAGAGGAGCAAACCCCGTTTTTGCCGTCGGTGCCATTAGGAAGCGCACCGCTGCCGCCGCCGGTAACAAAAATACTATCGTTTTTATACACGCAATATCCGCCTCCGTTTGCCCTGCCTCCCTTTGCACCGGAGTTTGAATATCCGGCAGAGTCTCCGTTTCTGCCGTCGCAAATCAAAACACCCCAGGCTCCGCCGCCTCCGCCTCCGCAACCCAGAATAATATTATTATTTTCATCAGCTATATAAGTTGCACCCCCGCCGCAACCTGCATAGCCGTACCCGTTTTCCGTAGCAACTCCGCCGCCGCTTGTGGCAGCATTTTCACCCAATAAACCGCAGCATCCATGCCCCTGTCCGCCGCGGCCGACATATATTTTATAATTTTTGTTTTTTAAAATGGTTGCCGTTTCATAGCGTGCTGCGCCTCCGCCTCCACCGGCGCCTTCATATCCGCGGCCACCGCCTCCGCCGCCTGCAGACATGGCCACCATGACAACATCAGAGAAAAAGTATTTTGTATCGGCAGGGCTTAAAGTGGCGCTGCCGTCTTGCAAAACATCTTGTGTTGATATCGTTCTTTGTTCAACATTGTCAGGCACATATGCATAAGACACATAGCTGCGGTTAATTAACCCTGAGTGAGTCCAGGATATAGCCTTTAAATCTGCAGAAACATTCCCGGCACCTCCGCCTGCGCCGCCGCCAACCAGAGTTGCCTCTATTTCATTTACACCTTCCGGCACCACAAACTCATATGTACCTGCCTGAGTATACTCAACGCTCCCGCTTGATACTCCGCCGCCTC
>DVFS01000023.1 GCA_018713115.1 Candidatus Galligastranaerophilus faecipullorum | reverse complement strand
CGCACAAGCCCACCGGCTCATCGCCGCTGTGCATGTGCTCTTCCGGCCGGCTTGAAAATCTAAGTCTTTTAAAGACTTGATTTTACTACGCCGCCTGCGCACACTTCATTTGTACGGCTCATTCTTCGCCTACAACTGAAGCGACATCCTTCTGCCTGCTCGTAAATTTCAACGGAACACAAGTTCTGTCAAGAAATTTACTTCTCAGGTTTTTTTCCGGGGGACTCCAGTGTTAACTTTAATCCCCCGTTTTTTTATTTAAAATCAGGTAAAGACAGGGTGTTACAAAAAGGGTGATGGACACTGATGTTATGAGTCCGAAAATTATTGCCACGGCAAGGGAAGAGAACATCGGGTCGCGTCCTATCCATAGCGGGAGCATTCCTCCTATTGTCGTTACGGCAGTTAAAAATATCGGTGTAATTCGGCTTCTTGCTGACTTTTGTATGCTGAGTACAAAATTTTCACTTCCTTTAATTTCATGATTTATTGTGTCAAGCAGTACGACGGCATTGTTTGTGGCAATGCCCACAAGGCAGATATAGGCAAGAAATGTCATAAATCCAAACTCGCTTTTTGTAATTAAAAGACCTATGTTTGCGCCGCTTAATGCCATTAGTGCGCTTAAAAATATTATGAAAGGGATTTTATAGGAATTAAAATAGCCTATTAAAAGAAGTGCGATTATACCGAAGGCAATCGGAATTTTTTGTGCAATGGATCTGTTTCCCTTTTTTGAGTTTTCAACGCTTCCGCCTTCTTCCCAACCGTAGCCGAGCGGGTAGTTAATACTGTTCAGGTAGGGTTTAATTGTATTTATTACTTTGTGTGCGGTCGTTTTTTCGTTATCTATATACCCCTGAATAGTAACGGTTAAAAATCCGTTGCGTCTGAAAATTTGAGGGTATTCGAAAATTAAAGACAATTCGGCCGTTTGAGACAGCGGCAGAGAATTTTTATAGAGCGGCGAGTATATGCTCATGGAATCGATTTTGTTAATATTATCGCGCGAGGCGCTGTTCAGGCGGTAAATAACAGGTATTCTTGTGGTGTTTCTCCAATAGTTTGACACTTCATAACCGCTTAGTCCTGCTTGCAGCGCTGTTGCAACAGTTTCGTTGTTAATGCCGTATCTGGAGGCGGTAAGCTCATCCATATCGATTTTGATTTTTGGCGTTTTTGCCCCCCAATCGTCTTTGACAAGGATAACACCGTCTATTTCACGCAGTTTTTTCTGGATTTCACGTACTATTTTAAAGAGTTCGTTCTCGTTACTTCCAAAAACCCTTATCTCAACGGGTGCGTCATATGGCGGACCCAGGGGTACTTTTCTTACAACGGTGTTGGCGTCGGGAAATGCGGTGTCACAGTATTTTTGAACTTTTTTAACAATTTTTGAAACTTCTTTGTAATTTTTTGTATTAACAAGAATCATTCCGTAGTTGCTTTTTATGGGCTCGGGAGCGGCGGAGAGAACGTATCTGGGGGCTGATGTGCCGCAGTATGTAGAGAAGTTTTTTACTCCATCCAGAGTTTTTAGGTATTCGCCTGTTTTTTTAATTATTTTTTCCGTAACTTTAATATCTGTTCCCTGCATAAGGTTAAACTCAATTTCAAACATTGCCCTGTCCGAGTCGGGAAAGAAGATTTTGGGTACAAAAGAAAATGCAATAAACGAAAGAGCCACAAAAACAAGGGAAAAGAAAACCGTTCTTTTAGGCGCCTTAAGGGCGGCTTTGATGATTCCCGAGGCGTATTTTGATACGTTTATTTCTTTAAAAGAGCTTTGTTTGTCATTATTTTTGTAAAATTTTTCTATAAGATACGGTAAAAATGTAACCGAGAGAAACCAGGATATTAAAAGAGTTATTGAAACTACTTTAAAGAGGCTTGAAGTATACTCGCTTACCGTTGAGTTTGCAAGATAAATCGGCAAGAATGCGCAGGAGGTTGTAAGTGTTGATATTAAAAGAGGTGATTGAAACTGTTCGCAGACCGATATTGCAGCTTCTTCAAGATTGTTAACGCCCGCTTTTATCTTTCTTAAAATTCCTTCTGAAATAACAATTGAGTTGTCGACCAGTATGCCAAGCGAGATAATAAGAGCACTTAGCGAGATTTTATCCAGCCCGATATGCAGATTGCCCATAACAAAGAATGTGGCAAGTATTGTAACGGGGATAATAAGCCCTACGATAAAACCCATTTTCAGCCCTAAAATAAACAGTATAAGCCCTATTACTATTACTACACTTTCAATAAGGCTGTCGGTAAATTTATCTGTCAGGTATTTTACGTAATCCGGCTGAAACGCTGCTATTTCAAGATTTATTCCTATGGGGAGGTATTCTTTCAGTTCTTTTATTTTATTTTTTACTTCTCTGCCGAATTTCAGGATATTTCCGTTTTCTCTCATCGAAAGAGATATTATAAGCGCTTTTTGCCCGTTAAAGCCTGTTATAACATCGGGCGGGTCTTTATATGTTTTTTCAACGGTCAATATATCTCCCAGCTTTAAGCTGTCGCCCTTTTGCGGCAGGGCAAGGGCGGTATTTTTAATGTTTTCTATATTTTTATAGTTATCCTCTGTCTGCACAAGGATATATCTGTCACCTGTCAGAATTTCACCGCTCGGGGCGATTATGTTTGAACCTTCAAGAATTTTTTTAAGTTCGTCGGGGCTTAGATTGTATCGGGCAAGTTTAGAGTTGTCATAATAAAGATATACGGCTTCCTCTTGAATACCCAAGACCTCTACTTTGGCTGCGTCCTCAAGTTTTAAAAGTTCATCTTTTATCGTGTCGGAGTAGTCTTTAAGTTCCCAGTATTCAAAATCTTCTCCCGTAAGTGCAAGGACTATCCCGAATACATCTCCGAACTCATCATCTACAAGCGGGGTTATACCTTTGGGCAGTGTACTTTGAGCTTTTTGAATTTTCCGTCTTAATTTATCCCAGATGGGCTGAAGTTCTTTGTATGTTTCATATACATCTACATATACTACGCTTTTGCCCTCGTAAGAGCGGCTTCTTATATCCTCCACTTCATTCATTTGCTCGGTTGCAAGTTCAATTTTGTCGGTTACGTATTTATCTGTCTGTATTGCATTTGCGCCGCTATAAATGCTTGTTACAACCGCCGTTCTGATTTTAAATCCCGGGTCTTCATTGCGCGGTGTGGTTATGTAGTATGAAATCCCTCCGAATATCAATATTGCAACAAAAGTCACAAGAAGAAATTTATTTTTCAGAAAAAATCTTGTAAGACTCATTGATATTTTACCCTGAGACCCTCCTGAACTTCGCTTACTCCTTTTGTTATCACCATATCACCATCATTGAGCCCGCTTTTTATGGTGATTTTATCGTTTTCTATCTGCCCTGTTTTAACAACGCTTTTTTTGACAGTGCCCGTGCCGTTGTTTGTCTCAGTTATTATGTAGACAATTTTCTCTCCGTTTTCTTCAAGCAGCGAATTTATCGGTATAAGGATTTTTTTGTTGTCATTTATGCCCATTTCAAAAACAGCGCTTGCACTCATGCCGTCTTTTAGCTCCGGTGTCTGATCGGGCAGGGTTAGTTTAACCCTGTAAGATAGTCTTTCAAGGCTTGTTTCGCTCATTTCTTTTATATAGCCCGTAAAAACTTTATCTTTTATGGCGTCGATTTTTACTTTTGCCCTTTGTCCGTTTTTAAGGCTGTTTATATAATTTTGTGAAACGAAAATGTATGCTTCGACATCATCGCTTGATTGAAATTGTACGACTGATGTGCCGGGGTTCAGGTACAGTTGTTCCGATGCCGTTTTTGCAAGGATTATCCCGTCTGTCGGCGCGACTATTCTTTCGTATCCCGAGCGGTGGCTCATGTAATTGAGTCTTTCCCGTGCAATTTGTATTTGATAATTGGCTGATTCCATCTTTGTTCTGGCATTATCCATATCATTATCCGATATACCGCCTGCCGCGTGGAGTTTTTTTATCCTGTCAAAGTAGCTTTTTGCGTTTTGATATTGTATAACCGCGTCAGAGAGGCTGTATTTTGCCTCCTGTACCTGTATGTGGTACAAAGGCGCGTCAAGTTCGGCTATTATCTGTCCTCTTTTGACGCTTTGTCCTTCTTTTACATATATTTTTTTAAGCGTTCCTTCGATTTGAAAACTTAAATCGGTAAGAGAACTGGATTTTAAGTAGCCAAAAAAGGTTTTGTTTGTTATCTCGCTGCCTCTTTTTACGGTTATGTATTCGACGGGACGCAGTGTTTGTTCGTTTTTTTTAATACAGCCGCCGAGAATAAAAACCGAAAGAAATATCAGGAAAATTATTATTTTTTTCATCAAATTGATAATATTACAATTTGTCAGCTGCGGTTATTGCCGAGCAGGGCTAAAATTTATGTAATTATGCGCGGGGATGAGAGGCTTCATAAACGGATTTCAGGCGGCTGTTTGATATATGGGTATAAATCTGCGTATTTGAAATGCTGGCATGTCCTAAAAGTTCCTGTACTATTCTTAAGTCGGCGCCGTTTTCAAGCATTCTGGTGGCAAAGCTGTGGCGAAAAACGTGCGGGGTGACTTTTTTTGGCAGTTCTATTTTCTGCACAACCTCATTTAATGCTTTTCTGATACTCTGGTTTTGCAGGCGAAATCCGTTATAGTTAATAAAAAGAGGAGATTGCGGAGTTTTTTTTGTTTTGTATATTAAATCCGAAACGTTATCTATGTAATTTTTCAGATTTTCTTTTGTCTTGTCGGGAATAAGCACTATACGTTCTTTTGAGCCTTTTCCGAGCACTTTTATTTCGTTTTGTTCCAGATTTAAATTTTCATAATTAAGCCCCGATAATTCGCTTATTCGCATGCCCGAAACCCATAAAAGTTCAAGAATTACCCTGTTTCTGTATCCTGCAGGGGTCTCTATTTTGACGTTTCTTAGTATGTTTTCAACTTCTTCTTCACTCATAAAGTCAGGCAGCGATTTAGGGCGCTTAGGTGCCCGGATGGCATCTGCAGGGTTGCTGTCGATTATTTCTTCCTGATATAAAAATTTGTAAAACGCCCTGATTGAGGCTATTTTTCTTGCTACGGTTGTTTTTGTGTAGTTGATTTTCTGGATAAAGTACAGATACTCGCTGAATTTTTTTGTATCAATTTCATCGACATTTAAATTATCGGCCCAGATTAGGAATGTAAAAACATCGCCTATGTATGCACGCACGGTATTGGATGAAAAGTTTTTCTCGCTTTTCAGATAAATTTCAAATTCCTCTATATATTTTTTGGAACTGCTGTTAACTCCCATAAAATCCCTTAAAAAACAAGTCCCTTTTTAATTATACACGCAATTTTAAAAAAATAATATAAACTCTGTATTCTAAAATGTAAAGAATAATATTATTCTAATATTAATTCTCCCCTTTTTGTTATATCATTTAGATATCTTTCAATTGAAAGGCTGAAAAATAAATTGCAAAATAACTTTGACAGTCTTGATAATCTCGACATTCAGGTTCGTAAGTCCTCCGTTGTGCAAGAGCGTGCGGGGCTGGTTGCCGTGTATATGTACAAGCAGTTTTTGGATTTTCAACAGTCTACCCAGCTTACACAGGAAATGTTTATCAAAATGCTTGATACCATGCAGTCGGTTGTCGAGTATTTAAAACAATCTTTCAAAATAAGAAATATCCCCACCCAGAATGTTTTCTGCGAGATTGACAACTCTCAGACTCTGGCATGCGTTAATATTTTGTGGCATAAAATAACTTTTACATCGCGTTTTAATATTTCTCCCAAGGCTCTTCCGCAGGAAGGCAGGGCACCTTTGTTCTGCGGCAGGATTTTTGCTTTAAACGGCAGTTACGGAAGCATTATGAAAGGTGCCGATGATTATGAATCACAGATGAAAGCACTCCTTGATAATGAAATTGCTTCTCTTTATGTCCCCGCAGAGAAAACGCAAAGCTCGATTATGACTATAAGGCACAAGGACAATCAGGAGTTTTTAATAAGCCCGATTGATGCCCCGCGGGAGTTTCTGCTAAAGGTGATTGAACTTGTATGTGCGGGCGGACAGTTCCACGAACAGGGCTCAAAGAAAATATTTTAAAAACCGCGCTTTTTTGGCGCGGTTTTTTGAGGTTTTAGTTTTGTGCGGAGGTAAGGAGTAAAAGTTTTTTCATAAAACCCTGGAACAGTGACATTTTAGGGTTTTCAACATTTTCAACAAGGTTTCTTAATTCCCTCTCCAATTCTGCGCTTCTGGGGTTGTATTCGCACATATCGGGGTTGTATTCACCGTAGTTTAAATAATCGTTCATAACTTTAACCTTTCTGCCATATACACTAATATCCTTGTATTTATGTTTTCGTCATGACTTTATTTAAACTTTAGGGTTTGTATATTTATGTTAAAATTAATTTTATGAAAATCGAATGTAAAGATTTGGATGACACAAAAAAACTTGCCGCATCTTTTGCGAAAAACCTTCCCGATGAAGGCTGTTTTGTTTCGCTCTATGGCGATATAGGCGCGGGAAAGACTGCTTTTGTCAGGTTTGTCCTAAAAGAGCTCGGAGTCAAAGACAAGGTCACAAGCCCCAGTTTTGTTATATTAAACGAGTATTTAAACTATCGTATTCCGATTTATCATTTTGACCTTTACCGCCTTGAAAAAGAAGGTATAAAGACAATAACGGAAGAGCTTTCCGACTATTCAAAAAGAAATATCCTGACTTTTGTGGAGTGGGCTGATTTTGGTTCCGACGCGCTGAGTCTTGACAGGCTGGATATTAAAATATTGTACCCCGATGTGCTTGAATACGGGGAAAACGGTGACCCCAGAGTGTTTGAGTTTATACCATGCGGCAGTAAAAATGAAGTATTTGTACAAAAAATTATCGAAACTTATGAGGCGCAAAAATGAGATTATTATGCTTTGATACATCTTTGGATAAAACATATATCGCCCTTAAAAGTGCGGATAAGTTTCTGCAGCGTGAAATAAAAAGTGACAATACAAACTACCACAGCGCTTATTTGATTCCTGAAATTAAAAAAATGACCGAAGAATCGGGTATTTCTTTGAACACTCTTGAAGCCCTTGCCGTTAATTGCGGCCCCGGGAGTTTTACCGGTATTCGTGCCGCTCTGAGTGTTGCTAAAGTAATGGCGCTTGAGCTTAATCTGCCTGTTATTACTCTTAATTCATGTGAAATTCTAAAAGCGGCAAGCGGTTGTACGGACGCAGTTGTAGCACTGGACGCAAGACGTTTGATGTACTATTTCTACGATGGCGGACAGATTGAACTTGTGCTGAAAGAAAATATGAAAAGCAAAATGAAAAACAAAACCGTTATATGTGACAGCGGTGTTGCGCGTGATTTTTCCGAAAAAATCGATGCGCGGTTTGTAAATTATGAGGTGCAAAATTACCCCCTTGCAAAAGTTATGTGCTCTCTTGCAATTTCAAAGGCACATGAGTCGGATAATTTTAAAGAAGAATTTTCGCATGAGAAATTGAAGGCAAAGTATATACAAACACCGCCTGTTTTCACAAAAGGAAATTAAGCTGATATATCAAGCGTTTCGCCTCTTTTTGCACTGTCTTTTTTAAGGCTTTGCGCTTCGCTTAATAAAATATCGGCGCTGTGCGCTACGTTTAAATCCGCTTCCGATAAATCCGAACCCGGTGCAAGGGCGGCTCTTTTAACCTGTTTTGCCCGGGATATCGTTTCATCGGGATTTGTTTTGTTAAGTGCAGGGATTCTTATGCTTACATGTCCTGACACAGGGATACCCTGCGGATTGTATTCTATAACAATAGGCCCGCCAAGTGAGCCTGCAGCGGCCTTGTGTGCGGCTTCATGCGAATAAATCCTGCTGTAATTTTCTTTCTTAAGCCTTTCAATTTCCTGTTTTTGGTTTCTCTGGCCCAAAAAAGGATAATTGTTTGTTTCAATCATTTTTCCACCCGAGGCAATCCTTCACAACTACTATAATTATAGCATATTTTAGCTTTTTGCAACAGGGTCATGGCAAATATTCTTTCACCATAAGTGCATTTATTGAGATTTCAAACGGGGCGGGAGTTTCTGAAAGCAGCTGCACCGAGGCGTCTTTACAATTCAATCCCCATACGCCTAAAAATATTTTGTTTTTGTCTTTATCCCAGGCATAGGCTTCGCTTATTATGGTGTCAGGGTTTTCTTTGCTGAACCCCAGAGGTTTTATGTCCCATCTGTAATTATCAAGCGCTATGCGGGATTTTCGGGCATGAAATTCCTTGATTTGTTCATTTAAATTGCTGAATTTTATTGCAAACCACTCGATTTGTTCTCCCTGCATAAAATATACCCAGACATAAGTCCTGAAAATCCCTTCGACGCTTGAGCCGACTTTTTCTTTGACGAGGAGTTTTTTAGAATCTTTTGAGAAATCAACTATAGTGAGCGCGGAGAACAGATTTCTTCTGAATTCTTCCGTGCCGCTTGATATGGCGGGCGTGCGTTTTGTATTAAGAGTTGTGGCGCTGAGCGCTTTTTTCATTCTTGTCATGCCGTCTTTTAATTTTTGCACATATATATCGCTTGAAATCTGGTTATAAAGCGGCGAATAGTAGTACTGTGCGTACGCTATGTATTTAAAATCCGGATCAAACACTCCCTGGCTCTTTATATCCTGTTTTTTAATTATTTGCGATATGTCGGCTTCTCTTGAGCCGGGGTTTACATTGTATTTCACAAATTTTTTGGACGGCGGGCTCTTTGGCTTAAAATCCTTGTCCTCGGGTCTTTGATATTGCGGCACTTCTCTTTCTTCAAGGTTGATGTTTTTAGCTTTTTCTTCCCATTCTTCTCTTGTTTGAACCATTTTTTCGGCTTCACGTTTGCTTTTTTTAGAAAAAGGATTATGGAGGGCAAACGCGTAATCTGTGCCGCAGCCGTATAAAATGCAGACAGCAAAAGCCAGACTCAGTATTCTTTTCATTTATACAAGCCCTTCTTTAAGGGCTGTTACTGCCGCTTTTGTTCTGTCCGTAAGATATAATTTCTGCAAAATACTGTGCACATGCGCTTTTGTAGTGGATATGGAAACCACGAGTTGCTGCGCAATTTCGTTGTTTGAAAGTCCGTCGACAATGAGTGCAAGCACTTCAAGTTCTTTCTTTGTAAGCCCGTATTTATTTTTGGCGGTTTTTATTTTACCCTCGGCTTCTACGGCTTCTTTTTGTTCGTTTATTCCCGATAGTACAACTCTTGCAATCTGCGGGTCAAGCCAGCCCGCACCCTGGCTCACGGCTTCAATTGCATTAATGAGTGTTTCTTCGTTTGAACCTTTCATAATATAACCGTCCGCTCCTGCTTTAAGCGCGGCAAAAACATCTTCATTACTGTCGCGCGATGTAAACATTAAAACTCCGGATTCAATACCCGATTCCTTTATTTTTCTTGTTGCCTCAATGCCGTCTACCTTGGGTAATCCGATATCCATAAGAATTACATCGGGTTTAAGTTTTGAAGCAAGCGCGATGCCTTCCTGTCCGTCCGATGCCTGCCCCAGAAGCTTAAGTCCCGGGGTTTTTTCCACTACTATTGCAATTCCCATTCTTGCAACCATGTGATCTTCAACTATCAAAATACCAATATTGTCTTTGCTCATAGTAAAACCTTGCTTTCAATTGCGGCATTTTTGAGTATAAATGTAAAAGTCGAACCTTTGTTAAGTTCACTCTCAACAAAAATTACCCCGCCGTGTGCTTCAACTATCTGCCTTGAAAGATAAAGACCAAGTCCTGTTGAGCAGGAGCGTTTTTTACTTGTGCCCTGGGAAAATCTTTTGAAGAGTTTTTTGCAGTCTTCTTCGCTTAAACCCCCTCCGTTGTCACTGACGCTTACTTTGAGGTCTTTTCCTTCCTGTTTTGTTGTAACTATTATCTTTGTGTTTTCTCCGCCGTGTTTTACGGCGTTGCCAAGAAGATTTAAAATCACCCGCCTTATCTCGTTTTTGTCGGCGTTTATGTTAAATTCGTCTTTGTTGTCAAAATTAAATTCTATTTCCGTATTGTTTTGTTTAAAAAGCATTTCAAGCTCTTTTGAGCATTCTTTTACAAGTTCATTAATACAGAATCTGGTTTTACATAGGTAGATTTTGCCTGCTTCATACCTGTATACTTCAAGAAGTGCGTTTGTAAGCCCGAGCATGTCTTCGTTGCTTTTTTTCATTGCAAAAAGAAGCTCCTTCTGCCTGTCGTTTATATCTCCCAGAGTTCCGTTTAAAATAAACTCAAGACCGCTTATGGCTGCAAGAAGAGGTGTTCTAAGGTCATGAGTAAGTGTTGCTATAAAATCATCCCTCAGGCGCTCGTTTTCTTTCTGATAGGACATGTTTCTTATAACTGCCACAACAAAAGGGTTTTTGTCGTTTTCTATTTTTGCGAGGCTTATTTCTATAGGAATCTTCGTATCATTTTTATAATTAACAAGGCTGAAATCCCGCAAAAACTCGGGCCGGGTCAGGCTAAATGGGTTTTGAATCTTCCGGTTTTTTTCATTTATAACAAGTTCAAAGAAATTTTTGTTTAAAATCTCTTTCTCTTCAAGTCCGAAAAGCTCGCAGGCTGCTTCATTGAGTGAAGTAATTGCATAATCTCTCTTAAATGTTACAATCCCGTCCGCGCAGTTTTCAAAAATAGCTCTTAATTTTTCTCTGCTCTCATACAACTCCATTGTTCTTTTTTGCACAAGAAGCTCAAGATTTTTTGAATACTCTTCAAGTTCGTCATTTGCGGCTTTTAGCTGAATGATTTTTTCTTTCAGCTGTTTTTTCAGCATAGTCCGCTCAAGAGCATTTTTTATGTTTAAAATTAAATCGTCATTGTTCCAGGGTTTTTCTATATATTTAAAAATCCCTACTTCATTGATAGCCTTTATGGCATTTTCTTTGTCCGCATAGCCCGTCAAAAGTATCTGGGTTGTATCTTCCTGTGCGGGAAGTTTTTTTGCGTTTGATAAAAATTCAATCCCGTCCATTTTCGGCATAATAAAATCCGATACGATAAGTCCGCAGGGGTTGGTTTTTAAATAGTCAATGGCTTCCTCGGGGTCATTAAAGCATACCGTATCCCTCATCCCCTCCAGTTTGAGAAGAGTGGATAGTGTTTTTGTAACCATTGCTTCATCGTCTACAAGTACAATTTTCCCGTAAGTATCCATACTTACAGGATAATTTATTTATTTGCCGCGGACAAATTTTTTACAAAAATATAAATTTTGTAACATTAAGGCAAAAACTTATGTTCATCTGTTTTATAGATTTGTCTGTGCGTATTTAAGAATTATAAAATTACTTTACAATTACTTGATTGGCACGGAGTGTGTGTGAAATAATTTCTTTAATAAGGAAAAAATGAATCTCAGTTTGCGACAAGTAAATATCGCTTCTAATTATAAAAACCGCGATTTGCAAAAAAACCGAAAAGCGGTTACATTTTCTCCTCTGAATAATAATTCTTTCTTAAATTCGCATAATTCAAATGTTTCGTTTACGGGGTTGAGTAAAGCAGCAAGGGAAATCGGCGATAAACTTACCAAAAGTTCCGTAAGTTTCAGCGATTTTACGGCTAAAAAGAATACGCTGGACAAGCTTTTTGGCGGCGAGTTTTCCAGAATGGACGAGGAATTGCGCAGCGGCTGGGGTGCAAGCCGATATGCCGGAAGAATTAAACATGGCGCTAACAATTCAATTGTATTTGTAGAGGACGGCATTTTGCCAAAATTCTTTAAAAGTGCCATATATCCCGTTAAGGATCTCTGGCTTGACCTTGCTAACTGGGCGCTCGGGGGTATTTCAAAACTTGAAAAATTCCCTAAGATTGCAGAGCTTGCAAAACGCGGACTTGATTCAAACGTGCTTAAAAAGAGAGCTGATTCAAAACGGCTTGAAGACATTTTCTGCATTATGGAAGGTGCTTTTTCCGATATAGCCAAGGGTGAAAATCCGGCTGAAAAAGCAGGCAAAGCGGTCAAGGTAATTACCGCAAGGGGTGCCAAGAAAGCAGAAAAGGCATCTGCAGACGGTGCGCAGGTGGTTCTTGAGAATATGCTTCATTCAACAGGCAGTGTTAAGGGCAACTATAAAACCGCCGACGAGAGAACTATAAACAGAATATGCACGGGCCTTGTAAGCTCTACAATGGCGGGTATTGACTTTTATAATATCTCAAGAATGCAGAACGATAATGATGAGCTTGCCCAAAAATCGCAGAAAAAACGTTTCAGGCAGGAAAGCTCAAGAATATTCATGAGTGCCGGCATGACATTTTTAACGCTCGGTGCTCTATCCAAATATGCAAACGCCAACAAATACGTGGCTCTTGCAACAATATCGGGCACCACTTTAATATCCGAGGTACTCTCAAGACTTTTAAGCGGCATGCCTCTTCGTCCTCTTTCTCCGGATGAGGCAAAGATTTTTGCAAAACACCAGCATGACAAAAAGGTTAAAAAAGAAGCTCAAAAAGACAATGGCGACAAACTTTCAACCGTTGAAAAAATACAAAGTTCATCCATTTTAAAAGATGCGCCCGAAGTATTTAACGGTTTTAAGCTTAGGCCCGGCGGGGATGACTCCGTCCAAAGTCCGGATAAAACCGGTTTTAAGGGTGCTGATGAAAACAAGAGCGCAGAATCAAAAAAAGATGAAGAAAAAGCCGGCGATGCAAAAGGAAATAAATCTCCTTTAAATCTGCACAATTTCTTAAAAGTTGCAGGCGGTCTTTTTGCCGCAGGCATGGTTGTATGTTTTGCAAGATGCAGGAGCGAGAAGTTTAACAGCTTCTTGAAAGATGCAAGACGCGGTCTTGATGATGCATATAATATGTTCACTAAAAAAGACTACAGCGTTCCTCTTGAAAAATTAAACAAAATGCTCGATAAAATCGATAACGAATACGGGCTGCATGATTATGCGGAGAAATTCAAAAGCGCGCTTGACAATCAAAATAAATTTAAAAGATTTACCCAAAAAATCGACGGCAGAGATGTTGAGTATGTTACGCTCGGAAAAGTGGACAAAAAAATAATAGCCCCCCTTGTTAAGGCCGTGACTTATCCGTTTGCTTTTTTATGGGGTGCAATAAGATTTCCGGTTAAAATGGTAAGAACCGCCTTTGAAAAAGAAATCAAAAAAGAAGGCGTAAATGTAAAGCCCGAGGATATAATAGGGCTTTACAAGACATATGATAAGGCTATGAAAAAAGTAAAATCGGGCGAAATGACCCCTGAAGGGTTTGATAAATTCATTAAAAGAAAAACTATTATAGGTATTGAAGATAAAACAGGAAAATCCACCTATAAAAATTCTTCTCTTGCAATGATATCAAGGCCTATAGTTACGCTTATCGCAAGTTATTTCTTCGTAAACGATTATCGCAACGAAGTACTTATCACATCTGAAGGCAAGGATGTTGAAGGTGCAAATGCGGTAGCTAAAGAAAGAATTATGCACAAGGTTTCAAACTTCTTCTTTAACGCTATGTTTATGAACCTCTTTAACTCCGTATTTGAATCCGCTTACCATGGCAGCCTGATAGGTGCCGGTGCGGTTGCGGCGGCAACAGAATTTACAAATGAAAACGTAATTCGTAAGTCTATAGGTGTTCCGACCAGAAAGATGACAAAAGACCAGATAGAAGAACATGACAGGCGCAACCTGACACGTGATGATTTCTGGGGTAAATATTTCAGATTTATGTCAAAACTTACGGGTAAAAAGACAATTTCCCAAAAAGCCCAGGATGAAGAAAAGAAAAAGAGCCAGAAATCCAAATAAGCCCAAAAATAATTTTATGTTAAAATAGTTCCGACCGATATTTAAGGAAGGAACATTAAATGAGTAAAGAAAATCCGTCCGGACTTGAAAAACTTTTGCTTGAAGGGGTTGAAAACAATACACCCGCTTCTGTTAAAGAGGACAAAATATTTGACTATAAAAATAAAGAAAAATTTACTTTTACACTAACAAAAGACATTGTTGATAAACTTGAGCTTAAAAAATGGTTTGAATCATACAAAAAAGAGGCAATGGTATCTACCGCAGGTATCAGAGGACCCCAGAATGTACTGTATCCGCATGATACAAGATTTCCTATTAATACAATAGGTATAACGCTTGCCACTCTTGCAAAAGCACTTGTCCTTAAGGAAAAATACGCGGATTGTGAACTTGTTAAGCTTGCAGGCTCTGAAGTGCGCTATAATTCAGATATTTATCTTGATATCATAGCAAGAGTCCAGAGCGCTCTGGGAATAAGGACACTTACACCCGTAGACAGAAAAACCATCCCGATATGGCTTGCATCTTTTCTTGCCTTTAAGCTTGATTTAGTTGGGGCAGAGTATATTACAAGCTCGCATGGCATAAGTGTCAAAAATGCTACAAAAGACTTAAACAACCAGGGTTCGCAGTTTTTACCCGATGAGAGTATGGAGTTTGTTAATAAAATTGAGGAGATTTTAAATACTGTCGAAACCAAAGGCGAGTATAAAATAGACTTTGAATCATCCAAAAATGATTTAATCGATGAAAACACAATGGCGCGTTTAAATAACGGCATAGACCTTTATGTTGAATACCTGAAAAACGGCGTTGCAAATGATAAAAATCTGAATGCCGTCAAAAACTTTGACAAAAAGATTATAATTGACGCGGTTGGCGGTGCTGCGTACAATACCCTGAGTAAAATTCTTGTAAAGCTCGGCATTGCCTCTAACTATGACTGGTTAAATATTGAAGAAGATCCGTTTTTCCATTCAATCGGCAAAGATATTAAAGACGGAAAATTTTACGACTGGTCGCTTGATATTACCGTTACGGCAAAGAAACCTGACGGCAGTGAGTATTTCCCCGTAATAGAAACTCTTAACTACAGCGAAAAACTCAAAAACTATCCCGCAGGAACCGTTTGTTTTGTAACAGATCCCGATCATGACAGGTTAAGTGTCGTACAGATAGAAGACATTAAGAATACCGATAAAATCAAGTCTGCGGGTGTAGATGTCGTGAAACTCGATGATGAAAGAGTTTTGTGTGTATTCAGTGCAAATCAGGCATTTTTAATGATTATGGATTTCTGGGCGCAGCAGTTAAAGAGTGACGGCAGTTTTGATAAACATAAACGTTTTATCGTTAAAACAACCGCAAGTTCAAAAAGCTGGGATGAATGGGCTAAAAATAACGATATAGAAGTAATTAATACCCCCGTAGGGTTTAAGGAAATTGCAAATGCGGCAAAGAAAATAGAGTACCAGCTTGAAAAAGGCGTTTCGGATATAAAAGTTAAAGATATATTCGGCAATGTTGTTTCGCTCGGCAGTTCTCCCAGAATGCTGTTTGGCGGCGAAGAATCAGGCGGCATGATAATCGGCTCAAACGATGTTATAAAATCTCTGGGCGGCAGATGCGCCCTTGCGATGAGGGAAAAAAGCGCAACAGAGGCAATAATTGTGGCTTCAGCCCTTGTTGCAAGTCTTGATGTTCCGCTCTGGGAACACTTAAATCGTGTTTATCAAAATAATAATATCATTGCAAAATATGATGTAAGAGAAGATATTGCATATTACAACGAATCCGAGCCTAATATTGAAAAATTAAAAGAAGCAAAACGTATAGGCGAAGGGCTGAGAACCAAGAACGATATATTTTATCTCACTCTTGCAATTGCCAAACTGCAAGGGCTGCTTACAATTGAAAATATCAGGGAAATTCTTTCTTCAACTTTTGAAAATCTTGATTTTTCAAAACTTCTGGATGTGAAGTTTGTAGGTGACGGCACCTATCTTGATTTTGAAGATAAATTTGTGGAAATCAGACCCTCGGGCACCGATGCCAAGACAAAAGCATACTCCGGCGGTGCCAAAAGAGAAGAACTTTCGCTTTTTGCAAAAACACTCGGCAATTACGACGGGGAATTGAATGATACATATAAAAAATACATAAGCGAAGACTATGTAAACTCTTCAAAGGATAAGTCTCTTGAAATATATGAAAAATTCGCCTTGTGCGATGAAGATAAAAGGGAATTTAAAATACCCGATTACAAAACAACATTTTTAAAATAATAAAAAGGTGCCCATGGCGGGCACCTTTTGAATTTAAAATCCGTATTAAAGCAGTTTTTCAATATTTGAAATAATTGCTGATTTAGGCATTAAACCTACCATAACTTCCTTGGCTTCTCCGTCTTTAAAAAGCAGGAGGCTGGGTAAACCGCTTATTTGATATTCTTTTGCGGTTTTTAAGTTTTCATCGGTGTTTATTTTAACGACTTTTAATCTGCCTTCAAATTCGGACGCTATTTCATCCAGAAGAGGTCCCATCTTTCTGCACGGACCGCACCATGGAGCCCAGAAGTCTACGAGTGTAAGGTTTTCGCTTTTAAGCACTTCCGATTCAAAGGTGGAATCATTTATGTCTTTTGCGTTGCTCATTGTTTATTTTCTCCTTTTTCCGTATTATAATCACAACTATCGTCATATGCAAGTTAATAAAGTGGACATAGACAGTATAATAAAAAAATTAAAATCGGATAATATGACAAACGCTGTTGTCCGTACGGACTTTGTCGAGTTTATGGAAAATGTTAAAGATCCGTATATTGTGTTGATTTGTTGTATTTTAAGCTTAAGAACAAATGATAAAACAACCTACCCTGCCGCTATGCGCATGCTTGAACTGGGTAAAACTCCGAATGAAATTATGAATCTTGATGTTGATACTCTCTGCCGCGCTATTTACCCTGTGGGTTTTTACAGGAATAAAGCCGGGCAGATAATTGAGCTTTCAAAGGAAATTGTTGAAAAGTACAACGGCATTGTGCCGGATGAAATAGACGAGCTTACAAAGTTCAGAGGGGTAGGCAGAAAAACTGCGAACCTTGTTTTGACAAAAGGGTTTAACAAGCCCGCCATATGTGTTGATGTCCATGTACACAGAATTTCAAACCGTCTCGGTTACGTTAAGACCAAGACGCCCGAAGAAACAGAGTTTGCACTTCGTGATAAACTCCCCGAAAAATACTGGATAGATTTTAATACACTTCTTGTAACGCACGGACAAAATATTTGCAAACCCAGAATGCCGTTGTGTGAGAAGTGCTCCGTTCAAAAATTCTGCAAAAAAATCATAAAATAAGGGCGGAGATTATTCCCCGTCCTTATCAAGTTCTCTGTCTATAGCTTCAATTGTACAGCTGCATTCATCAAATGCCTTAATTTTATCTTTCAGATTGCGGAATTTTTCTTCCTCTTCAAGCTGCTCTTCCACAAACCATTTGAGAAAGTTTTCCGTTGCAAAATCATTAAGTTCTTTTGCGGTTTTATATATCTCATTAATTTGCGCCGTTACGGACTTTTCATGTTCAAGCGCGCCATCAAGTACATCCTGCGGGTTCACCCAGTCTGTTTCGGGTGCTTCAATCCTTTTATAGTTGATTTTTTCATTTCTCAAAAGAAGATAATCATATATTCTCTGGGC
Organism: Candidatus Galligastranaerophilus faecipullorum; assembly: GCA_018713115.1. Classification (GTDB taxonomy): domain Bacteria; phylum Cyanobacteriota; class Vampirovibrionia; order Gastranaerophilales; family Gastranaerophilaceae; genus Galligastranaerophilus; species Galligastranaerophilus faecipullorum. Next base: position 15,558 of record DVFS01000023.1, on the reverse strand, counting down.
ATGTTCAAGTTCTTCTTTTGCCTGTTTTTTCATATAATTTGCAAAACCGTCCATATTTATTTCACTGAAATATGTAGACATTGCAAGATACAGATATGCGCTGTAAAATTCGTGGTTTATCTGTGCGTTTAAAAGTTCATTGATTTTATTGTCCATTCCGGTTTTCCCCTTCAAAATTATTTCCCCACAGACCGTGGATATTGCAGTTTTCTATTGCGGAAAATTTATTTTCGCATTTGCACCTGAATTTCATTTCAGGCTCTTCCCCGGGTGATAAATATTTCCTTTTGACCCATTTATGGTCTTTTGAGATTACTTCTATAAATTGAATATAGTGCTCATCTGTCATGGGGTGCGGTGTCGAGCCTACACGTACAATTTTTTCTTCCCCGTTTTCGTCAAGCACGGGGACATGTTTTTCAAGGCTCATATCTGCAGTTTTGGGTGTTAAAAGCTCCATTTTTTGCGAACAGCACACAAGCTCTCCTCCGCCCGAGAGTATAACCTCTATTATATTCCCGCAGATATTGCACTTAAAAATATCAAGTTTATTTGTCATTTTGCATCCTTTCCTGTGTCAAAGGTTATACAAAATGTCAAAAATATTTATTCCCCGATGGAGCGGTCTTTGTGTATACGATGAAATTTGCGCGATGTTTTTACATTTGATTTAAGAAGTTTCTTAGCATGCTCTATAGCTTCTTCTTCAAGATAGAAAATACTTTCCCTGCCTATCTGCTCGCTGATTTTAAGTTTTTCCAGCTGTTCATATATTTCTTTGTTTTTTATAACAAGATGTATTGTAACCCCCTGTGATTTAAGCCTTGTAATTATATCTTCAAGGGCAAACACGGCGCTTATATCCAGAGTATTTTGAGACTCGTAACAGATTATTAAATACTTTGTTCCGAGAATTTCTTCAAAATGAGAAATAATTTGAGTTGCACTTCCAAAAAAGAATTCTCCGAAAATGTGCACAACTCTTATTTTGTAACCTATCTCGTCTTTCAGCTTTTTTTCAAGGGCTATTGAGTGAGTGTCTTCAATATCCTTTATTTTAACATTTGCCCTGTCTGCTATTTGTTTTGCAAAAATTAACGCCGACAGTACTATTCCCGTGCTTACGCCGAGAATAATATCGTAAAATATGGTCAGCAGAAAAACCGCAAACATTACAAAAAGATCCTGTTTCGGCGCATATTTTATAACTTTTAAAAGTTTTGTATCAATTATATCCCAGCCAACTTTAAAAAGTACTGCAGCAAGCGCGCTCAACGGGATTTTGTTTGCAAAATCATGCCCGAACAGAATAATTGCCGCAAGAAAGCAGGTACAAAATACCGCACAAAGTTTTGATGTGCCTCCGGCTTTAATTGCTGCCGCCGAGCGCATGGTGGCGCCGGAGCCGGGTATTGCGCCGAAGAGCGAACAGATAAGGTTTCCTATGCCCTGTGACAATACCATTTTATTGCTGTTGCAGCCGGTCTTTGTAAGAGAGTCTACAACAAGGTTTGTCAAAAGACTCTCGGATGAGCACACAACAGCTATTATAAGCGCAGGTATAACAAGTGTTTTAATGTTGGAAAAATCTGCTGTTATTATTTGCGGCAGGTTTGAAGTGACACCCTGCACGACAGGTAAATCAAGCCCCCAGTATATTGTAATTATTGTACATACAACAAGAGCAAAAATTTGCGCGGGTATGATTTTTGTAATTACCCTTGGTGTCCACATTATTAATGCCAGAGTTAATATTCCCGCAACAAGAGCGTTTTCGTTAATATTACCCAGTGATGCCGTAAGGCTTTCAAGTGCTAAAGAAGGCGTTGCAAGGGATTTTGCACCCAAAAACGGGTTAAGCTGCAAGATTATTAAAATCACGCCGACAGCATTCATAAAGCCTGAAATAACGGGATAGGGAATGTATTTTACTATGTCAACCAATTTTGTACGGGAAATTATTATTTGAAACAAACCTGCAAGAAATATTACCGCAAAAAGAGCTTGTGTATTTCCTCCCAAAACTGCAAGCGCGGATGCCGTAACAATTGCCGCGGGGCCCGTGGGACCTGATAAAAGAGGTTGGTTGCAGCCGAATAATCCTGCGATAAAACAAAGAATTACCGCGCCCCATAATCCGCTTGCCGCCCCGGTGCCTATCGCCACGCCAAAGGCAAGCGCCTGCGGGAGTGCGATTATCGCTCCTAAAATTCCTCCCGTTAAATCTCCTGACACTTTTATTTTTTTCATAGTATAATGCAATTATACCAAAAACTAACGGAGAAAAAACATGGCTAAAGAAATGTTCACAGGCGCACAAATTTTCCTTAAATCACTTGAAGCGGAAGGAGTCGATGAGATTTTCGGCTACCCGGGCGGCGTCATTTTGAATATTTATGAGGCTCTGTATAATCAGGATAAAATTAAGCACTATCTGGTGCGCCATGAACAGGCTGCAATACACGCAGCGGAAGGATATGCCCGTGTATCGGGACGCCCGGGTGTCGCTCTTGTGACTTCCGGCCCCGGAGCTTGTAATACTATTACGGGTATTGCAAATGCTTATTATGACGGGTATCCGCTGGTTGTGTTTACGGGACAGGTTTCAACCGAGCAGATTGGAAATGATGCCTTTCAGGAAGCTGATATTGTCGGTATTACGCGTTCCTGTTGCAAGCATAACTATCTCGTGAAGGATGTTAAAGATCTGGCAAGAATTATAAAGGAGGCGTTTTATATTGCAACTACAGGCAAGCCGGGCCCTGTTGTAATTGATATGCCAAAAGACATACTTACCGCAAAGACTTCTTTTGAATATCCTAAAGAAGTTAAACTGGTAGGCTATAATCCGACATATAAGGGGCACCCGCTCCAGATTTCAAAGGCATTAAAATTATTAAGAGAGGCGCAGCGTCCGGTTATAATTTCAGGCGGCGGTGTTTTGCAGGCAGGCGCTCATCATGAACTTACAAAACTTGCTCAATTGCTTGAAATGCCTGTGGCACATACGCTTATGGGTAAGGGCACATATCCCGAGAGCTCCCCTCAAAGCCTTGGAATGCTTGGCATGCACGGTAACTACTGGGCAAATTATGCGGTAGTGCATGCTGATGTCATATTTGCGGTAGGCACCCGTTTTAATGACAGAATAACGGGCTGTTTGAAGCGCTTTGCAAGAGATTCACAGGTAATCCATGTTGATATCGACCCCTGTTCTATTTCAAAGAATGTAAAAGTTGATATTCCGATTGTGGGTGATGCTAAAAATGTCTTGAGTGCAATGATTCAGGAGCTTACAGCCAAGCCTTTTACTATTGACCACGAGGTAAAAGAAAAATGGCTGAGGCAAATTGATGAATGGAAACAAAAACGAGCCATTCCCGAGTGTCCTTCGGACAAACTCAGCGCCGTTAAGGTAATTGAAACGATTTATGAATACACAAAAGGCTTTAAACCCATTGTCTGCACGGAAGTAGGGCAACATCAAATGTGGTGTGCACAGATGTTTAAGTTTGACGAGCCCAGACACTTTATAACGTCAGGCGGTTTGGGCACCATGGGCTTTGGTTTCCCCGCGGCTATGGGTGCTGCAGTTGCCGACAAAAATGCCCTTGTTTTAAATATTGCAGGCGACGGTTCAATTCAGATGAATATTCAGGAGCTTGCAACCTGTATGGACTACGGACTAAAAGTTATTAACTGCGTTATTGATAACGGCTATCTTGGTATGGTTCGCCAGTGGCAGGAAAAACTCTTTAACAAGCACTACAGTGAAACAAAAATTTCTTCGCCGGACTTTGTAAAGCTGGCACAGGCATACGGTGCCAAGGGTATCCGAGTGGAAAAAGAAGAAGATATTATCCCTGCGCTCAAGGAGGCTATGGAGTCAAATTGTTCCGTATTTATTGATTTTGTTGTGGAAAACTTTGAAATGGTTTACCCCTGGGTGCTTGCAGGGCAGCCGCTGAATAAAGTTTTACTGTCAAATGACCAGAAGGTTTGCTAGGAGAGATTATGAGCACATTACATACATTGTCTATTTTGGTTACAAATGAGTCGGGCGTACTTTCGCGCGTGGTGGATTTGTTTTCAGGACGCGGATACAACATCGAAAGTCTTACCGTTGCGCCTACAATTGACAGAAACTACTCAAGAATCACTATTACAACAGTTGCAACTCAAGAGGCAATTGAACAGATATGCAAGCAGCTTCACAGACTTATCCCTGTGCTTAAAGTTTCTGATTTGTCGGTAAATGAGGCGATTGAGCGCGAAATTGTTATGATTAAACTTCAGGTAAAAGATGAAGATGCTGATAAAATCCTGAGAATCGCCGAAGTCACCGGCGCAAAAGTAATTGATATAACGGATAAAGCTTATACGCTTCAAATTGTAGATGATGAAAAGCAGATTCAAGCATTAATAGAGCTTATAAAGCCCTACGGCTATAAGGAATTTGTAAGAAGCGGCAAGGTAGCTATTTCAAGAAGTTAGATAATTTCATTATTATCATTCACGTGGATAATTTCAGGCTTGAAGGTTTTTTGCTCTTCTTCATTTAAGATTGCATAAGCAACGATGATTACCTTGTCGCCTTTTTGAACTTTCCTTGCGGCAGCACCGTTCAGGCAGACGGTGCCGGAGTTTTTTTCGCCTTCAATAACGTATGTTGAAAACCTCTCGCCGTTGTTTATATCAAGGATTTCTACCTTTTGTCCGACTTTTATTTTAGATGCTTCAAGCAGGGCTTTGTCAATGGTAATTGAGCCTACATAGTTAAGGTTGGCGTCTGTTACCGTTGCCCTGTGTATTTTTGCGTATAAAAATTCCATTAACATAGCTCAATTATTGTAGCAGAAAAATAAAAATCAAACATAAAAAAAACTGACCCAAAGAGCCAGTAAATTTACCACATATTAGAGAGAGGAATTAGAGAGAAAACTTTATGAAACTTGTTTTTCCATATTATCTTTACACTTGTACTATTCCCCCGATAATTTTTTTTATAACATACGGGGCTGAGTTTGTTTACATTTTGTAACAAAAAACTATTTTCCTATACAGAAATTTTCAAAAATGTTGTTTAAAATATTGTCCGTAATTACTTCCCCGCTTATCTCCGAGAGGTTTGTAACGGCGGCTTTTAAGTCTATACTTATTAAATCCTGCAATTCTCCTGCCTTTGCCCCGATGAGTGCATTATTCAGTGCTTCAAGGGCAAATTTAAGACATTGCTGATGTCTTTGATTGGTCAAAAATTCGCTTCCTGCGGGGTTTAGCCCTGTTATTTCTTTGTAAATCGCTTTTTTAAGTTCGTCTATGCCTTCACCCGTTTTGGAGCTTACGGAGATTTCACCTTCCTTGTGTTCCTTTTGTGCCGCAATGTCGCATTTTGTTCTTACAAGGATATGCTTTTTTTCCGAGGCAAGGTTAAATATTTCCCTGTCTTCTTCACGGATTCCTCTTTCACCGTCATAAAGGCACAAGACTATGTCGGCATCATCAATTGCAGATTTTGACTGTTCTATGCCGATTTTTTCAACTTTGTCAGAGCCCTGTTCTCTTATGCCTGCCGTGTCAATTAATGTGGCGCAAATTCCCTCAATTTCAATATTTTCCGTTATGGTGTCACGCGTGGTTCCCGCAATTTCTGTGACTATGGCCCGGTTTATATTGAGTAATGCATTAAAAAGTGAAGATTTACCGGCATTAGGGCGCCCTGCGATTGCAATTTTTATGCCCTGCCTTAAAATATTATGAATTTTTGCATTTTTTAAAATATTTTCAATCTCATTTATGACAAGGTTGATTTTTTCTATAATTTCATCGTATTCCACTTCCGCAACATCTTCGGGAAAATCAAGCGAGGCAATTATTCTGCCGAGAATATCGCTGATTTCATTTTTTATTTTATTAATTTTTTGTCCGAGTGCGCCTGATAGATTGTTTGCAGCGCCCTGAGCGGATTTAGACGTTTTTGCATTGATTAAATCAAGCACCGCTTCTGCCTGCGAGAGGTCAATTTTGCGGTTTAAAAATGCCCTTTTGGTAAACTCTCCTCTCTGTGCAAGTCTGGCGCCGTTTTCAAGAATCATATTTAAAATTCTGTTTATCACAACGGGCGACCCGTGAGTTTGAATTTCCGCAACATTTTCTCCGGTGTAACTTTTTGGCGCGGCAAACGGCAGGACAATAACCTCATCAATTTTCCCGCCGTCTTTTACAATCCAGCCATGGTTAATGACACCCGGTGTAATTTTTTTATTAAAAATTTTCTGTACAATTTCTATGGCATCTTCGCCGCTTACCCTTATAACACCTATTCCTCCCGTGCTTAGGGGGGTGGCTGTGGCACAAATTGTATCAAATGAGTAATTCATATATGAATAATATCATGTTTAATGTAAAATTAAAATTATAAGCGCCTAAAAAGGCATGACAACATAGGAGAGAATATGGATTTTGTAGGATTTACCCTTTCAATATTGCAGGCTCTGGCAAAAATTGCAGGAAACTGGGGTCTGGCTATTATACTTTTGACAATTATCGTAAGAGCCTGCATGTGGCCTTCAAGTATATCCCAGCAGCGCTCAATGCGCTCCATGCAGCTTTTGCAGCCTAAAATGAAGGCTATTCAGGACAGATACAAAAGTAACCCTGAAATGATGCAGCAAAAGATGATGGAGTTTTATAAGGAACATAAGTTTAACCCCATGGCAGGATGCCTGCCTCTGCTTTTACAGCTGCCCGTGTTTATTCTTTTGTATACGGCACTTATGAGTCCGCAGTTTATACAACAGGCGGGAAATGCAAATTTCCTTTTTATAAAAAGGCTGGATGCAACTATTAAAAGCACCGCCGGCAGGTCTTTTGACGGGAAATTTGTAGTAGGGCCTTACGACACCTTTACCGCCGGTAAAACCGCAAAAGTTTACCTTGGCGACAAGGTGCTTGATAATGTCAAAATTGACCGTCCGGCAAAGGCGATTACGGTTCAGGGCGACATAAAACCAAATCAAAATTTTGATTTAAAAATGTACCCCGACAGCTTAAAACTTACATTTGCCGAACTGAGCGAAATTACAAAAGTTGAACTTAATGTAATAGATAACCAGACAAAAGAAACTGAAACCGTGACATTTACACCCATGAATAATATTCTGGTGGCAAATGTAGAAACCGCAAAGGTGCAAAGTTCCGTACATTATGATGTTATTGTTCTTGTACTTTTATTTGCGCTGACTATGTGGGTGTCGCAAAAAGTCATGATGTCAACACAAAAAGGAACTCAGCAAGACCCGACCCAGCAGGCTATTCAAAAGTCCATGGGTACGGTTATGCCGCTTATGATAGGTCTGACATTTGTGTTTATTCCTATTCCCGCAGGCGTGCTTTTGTATCTTGTTACAAGTAATATTTTCCAGATAGTGCAAACAGTAATTATAAACAAACAGCTTGACAGGGAAGATGAGAAGAAAAAATCTTCTGCCGCAGGTGATATCGAAGGCGCCAAAAAGATTGAGGCAAAAGAAGTTAAGTAGTTTATAAATAAATTAAAAAATAAAAAACAACCCTTATTCCAGAGGTTGTTTTTTATTGCTTAAAATTTCTTAATATTTTAAGCGCACGGGGCAATTTTAAAAATCACAAATACTTTATTAAAGAGTAAGGGAATTAAACTTAAAAGGAAGAAACCAAGATATACTGCAATTTTTGGCAGAAATCTTAAATAAAAAAGAACTACATTACTCTCTCTTAATATCCTCGTGTTTTAAATGTTTGTCATCAGGCAAACATTTTTTTTGCGCGTGTGACTTGTGTTGTATTGCTCTAGACAATAGAGCGGTTCATTCTCTCGGAGCGTTTAGCGCTCAGGATGTTTCTGAGTTTCATAATAGCCTGCGCATGAAGCTGGCATACACGGGATTCTGACACGTTTATAGCTTCGCCTATTTCTTTTAATGTCATGTTTTCATGGTAATAGAACACAAGCAGCATTCTTTCGCGCTCGGGGAGTTTTTTGAGTGCTGCTTCAAGTTCGCGTTTTGCGTCTTTTTTCTCTATTTCTTCTTCGGGGCGGGCAGAATTTTTGTCCTCAATGGTATCGATTATCTCAACACTGTCCTCGCCTGTGCCTTTTTTATCATAAAGCGAGTCAACCGATGTGTCCGAGGCTAAAATTTCTTCTATTTTTTCTTTTTCAACACCCATAACATCGGCTATTTCTTTTGTTGTAGCCGCTCTGCCGAGTTCCTGTTTAAGTCTTTCAGCTGTTAATTTTACATCTTTTATTTTCTTTCTTATGGTGCGCGGCAGCCAGTCTGATGAGCGTATCCTGTCGATTATGGCGCCTCTTATTCTCATAAGAGCATATGTTTCAAACTTCGCGCCTTTGTTGGGGGAAAATTTTTCAATAGCATCTATAAGACCCTCAACACCATAGCTTGCAATATCTTCATAAGAAAAACTCGGGGGAAGATTCACTTTAACGCGCCCGATTACATAGCGGGTAAGATAAATATACTGTACAATTAACTTGTCGCGCACAATTTTATTTGTGCGATCGGTATAATATTCCTCCCAGAGTGCTTTAAGCTCTTCGTCAGACAATCTTACTATTTTTTTATATGAATCGACCTCAATGTTTTGCTGATCCATCGCAATTTTATATCCCAAGTCCTCTTTGATTATATTGTCATTTAATCAAGGGCTTTTGACATCATATATCTATATGAAAACATTTAATTTTATTCGCTTTATCGGATGATGTTCCGATGTGTGTGATTAAGTAGAATATTACTGTTACAAAATGCGTAACAATTAAATATCCCTAATCAGCCGCGCACGCGGCTTTATTTTTACGAACGCCGCTCGAGCACTTGCGCGACGCGCAGTGCAAGAGCAAGTGAGTCTTGAGAATGTGAGCACACGCACAGCGCCGATGATATTTAGCTCTTGGCGAAGAATGAGCCATGGAGATAAATATGCAAAGCCCGGTGGGCTTGTGCGACATTATACCGCTATGCCTTCGTGCAAGAGATATTTATTGATCTATTGTTTCGTACAATGATGACGCTTCGTTTATTGAAACATTGCCGGAGGGGATTTTTAGTACGCGGACTGTTTTTATGGTGTCTTTAAATTCTATTGTTATAATATCGCCGGCTTTAAGGATTTTAGCTGGCTTTGAGGGGTTGTTATTTACAAAAACCCTTGCGCTTTCGCAAACGGAGTTTGCAACCGTCCTTCTTTTTATCAGTCTTGATACTTTTAAAAATTTATCTAATCGCATTTTACGATTTTCACCTCGTATTCAGGGTGTTCAAGAAGTCTTTTTTTAATTTGTTCAAATGTCAAAAAACCTTCCTGTGCGCCGAATTTTTCAATTACTGCCGCGGCATTTACCGAAGCGTACGCAAGCGCTTTAACCACATCCGAACCAAAATTTTGAATTGCAGCCACAAAAGTTGAACTGAATGCGTCTCCTGCGCCCAGAGTTGATACTACTTTTGCCGCAAACTCGGGTGCGTGATAGAAATTTTTGCCGTCATAGCAGTATACGCCGTATTTGCCATCAGTAATCACTGCTATGGAATCTTCCCTGCAATGAAGTTTTTTAAGCATTGTAACTACATCGGGATGGATTTCTTTTTGAGAGAATTTTTCATCTTTTGTGTCGGGACGAACCTGAATCTTTGTAAGCATTGAGGCTTCTTCTTTATTCATTACCACAATTTTTGCAGTCTTTAAAATGTTATTAAAATATTTTTCACCTTTTTTAATTGCCGTGCTTCCTGCATTAATTGCAAGGTTTATCCCGTTTTTGCCGGCAAAGTCTGCGATTTTGTCCAGAAGTTTGTTCGTATCCCCTGCAAGCGGAGCCACATAGAGCCATTTTGCCTGTTTGAATACATTAAAATCTATCTCATCCTCGCTTATGGAGGCATTTGCACCCCTGTGGGCAAGAACCGTTCTGTCGCCCTGAAAGCTTACAAGTATGATGGAAAAACCGGTCAGGTTGTCTTTAGATTGTATTACATTTGAAATATCTACCCCGTCGCGCTTCATTTTTTCTTTTATAACCGGCGCTATCTCGTCATTTCCGAGTTTTATTACGGTGGTGGTTTTGAGCCCTAAATTTGCAAAATTTGCCGCGGTGTTGATTCCCCCTCCGCCAATATTTCTTGAAAAACCGTCTATTTCTACCTTTGCTCCGTATGGAAATGACATAAACTCGGTTTTCTTTTTAAGAGAATTAACGGAAACTATATTAGCACTGTCGCTTTCCACAAATACATCAAGAGTTGCCGAGCCTATGGTGATAACATCAAACATTTTATTTTCCTCTTTGAAATTGTCTTTTCTTTATTATACATACTATAATAACTTTATACAAAGGGAAATTATGTTTTTAAACGGTATAAAATTACTTAACTTCAGAAATTATGACGCGTTAGAGCATAATTTCAAAAAAAGGATAACACTTTTTGTCGGGAAAAATGCACAGGGCAAAACGAATCTGCTGGAGGCTGTTTATTACTTCAGCGCGCTTAGCTCCAGCAGGATTAAGAAAGACTCGGAGCTTATAAAATTTCATAAAGAAAGCTGCCTGATTCAGGCGCAATGCACAAAAAATGATGTGGAAGTTGAGCTTGAAGTCTTTATAAACCCGCCTAAAAATAAGGTTTTAAAAGTTAACGGGATTAAAAAAAATAAATCACAGGAGTTTTTAAGAGTTTTAAAAGCGGTGAATTTTTCAAGCGCCGACTTAATGCTTATGCGCGGCGAACCTTCCGACAGAAGAAAATGGCTGGATATGGCAATATGTCAGGTTTATGGCGCTTATCGCGATAAACTTGCAAACTATAATAAAATCCGCCTGCAAAAGAGCAATTTTCTTGCAAATTTTACAACTGACGAAGGACTGCTTGACGCTTTTAATATCCAGATGTCAATTGCTGCGGCAAATATTGTGTATTTAAGGATTAAGTTTTTAAAAGAGCTTGAAAAAATTGCAAAACAAAAACATAAAACGGTTTCGCAGGGAGAAACGCTAAAACTTGAATACAACTGCGAATTGGGAGATGATTGCACCGTTAAAGAGTTATCGGAATTGATTTATGGCAGGCTTTGTGCTCTGAAAAATGATGAAATGCGCCGTGCGCAGTGTCTTTTCGGGCCTCACAGGGATGATATTTCATTTTTTATTAATGAAATAGATGCCAAAAAATATGCTTCCCAGGGCCAGCAGCGAACCCTTGTACTTGCGCTTAAACTTGCCGAACTTGATATAATAAAAGAAAAAACGGGTGAAGTTCCCATTTTACTTCTGGATGATGTTCTTGCAGAGCTTGACAATGTGCGGCAAAATTATCTTTTAGGGGCAATTGAGAAGGATATTCAAACTATTATTACAAGTGTTGATACGCTTGCATTTGATGATGAGTTTTTATCGGATGTGGATATAGTAAAGATTTCAAACGGCGCAAAAGTTTAATATAAAAGGCTCCTTTTTGGGGAGCCTTTTTAATCCTTGCGTTTTAAATGCTGTCTTTACTCTTCTTCTTTTTTCTTTTTCTCGTCGATTTCTTCCTGGGTCAGTTCGCCTGCGGCTTCAAGATACATATCAATTACTTCATCTGCTTCTTCAACTGACATTTCAAGATCTACCTTGGGAGCTTCGCCCTGATAACCGTCGATGTTTGCTGCCATTTGTTGTGCCTTGTAACCGTATGCTTCATTTTGAGCATTGTTGAGTTTGGTTCTGAGGGCTGCTTTGATGTTGCCGTATTCTTTTGCGTCTTTGATAAGGTCTGCAAACTCATTGAGGTTGCCCAGTTTGTCATCGGCTTCACCGAATGCGTCGTCTATTACATTGTCTACAGTGTTGCCGTCAAGTTCGGAGTAAACATTTTCGCCTAAAATCGGGTCATATACCGCACTCATATATTCATCGGTAACAAATTTTTGATATCCTTCGGCATTTTTGCCATTATTCATTGTGATGTTAAATGTACCTGTGATTAATGAGTTGTTGATGTTCAGGAAGTCTTCTTCACCGCCTGCATCGCCGCGGGATTGAGTTTTTTCGGTAAACGAACTTAAGTCAATATCTTTAATACCGAGTTGTTCGGCGGTGAGGAATTCGTAATCGCGGTTGGTGTGTTCGGTGTTCAGAACAAGGACATTTTTAAGTTCATCACCGTTTATGTGACCGTCTTTGTTTGTGTCAAACAGCGCCATTTCTTCCATGCCGTCAGTGCCGTTTGCGCCGACCATTTCGGTAAAGTCGTTTAATACGCCGTCTTGATTTCTGTCGATAACAAATTCATAGCTGTTGTCGCCCACATGGAAGCCTACAGGGTCGGTGTGTTTTACTTCATCTTTTACTGTTTCATCCGATGCGCCTCTGTTAATCTTAACGTCGGGATAGTTTTTCTTGATTTCGGCTTCAAGCGCGTCATATGTTCCTTTTGACTTGTCGTCGCCTATGGGAAGAGTTACCTCTTTTTCGCCAAGTGTGTAGCCAATGCCGCCGCCGGGCCACAGTCTTGTTAATGTGTAGGCTGTTTCTTTCCAGCTGAAGTTGTTGTTTTTCATTTCGGTAACGATTTTGTCGTTTTTAATGGCCTTGTCCATTTCGGCAATCTGCAGGTCATCCCTTTGGACTGCGCCTTCTACTTTACCGAAGCTGTCTTCAAATTTTCTGTATATTGCTTGAGCATCAGCTCCGTGACCCCAGGGGATGACCGGTCTGCCGTCATCTCCGTGCGAAATACCTGTTGAGGGATAGAGTTCTTTTATGGTGTCAAGCATTTCTTTTTTGGAGAAACCGGCGCCCTGCATATCTTCTATAAGGCCTTTGTCCAGTGCGTCAGAGAATGACTTTAACTGTGCGTTGTTAGTACTGTACTGGTCAACGCCGGGGGTTTGAGCGGCGATATTGCCTTTGTACTTATTTATTACCGCATCTTTATCGGCAGTCGTAGCAAGTTCTGTCTGGTTTTCCCTGTTCGCCATACGGGAGGTATATTTGCCGAGATAACCGTCTGCCAAATCTTCTTTTGCGGGAGTAAATATAGGTACTGAAGGATCGGTATCCGATGTTTGATAGCTGCCTGCGGCGTCTGTCATATTGTTTTTTGTTAATTTCAAAAGGTCTAAGGTGCTCTTTGTAGTTGCATATTGAGAGTTTAAGCCGTCTATGTCGCCTACAAGACCTTCCATTTCGCCGACAATGCCGTTGAGTTCGCTTTGAGGAGTTCCAAGTTCTTCAATAGCTTTATCAATGCCTGTCCTGCCGTTTGTAATTTGCGCGTTAACAAGACCCATTTGCTCAATCATAAAGTCGGTAAGAGTTTTTTCTCCGCCGTTTCTTTTTGAGTGGCTGTCGCTTTGGTAGTGATAAAGTGCATTATCAACCGCCTGGTCAACTCTTCTTTTTGAAGTTGCTTCGTATTCTTCCGTATCTGCTACGATTTTAGCAACTTTATCGGCTATTTGTGTTTTTAATTCATCAAGCTCATCTTGTTTATCGGAAATTTTTTCTTCAATTTCCTTGATTTTATCGTCAAATTCTTTAATTTTATCTTCAAGTGTTGCAATTTGTTGGTCAATTGTAGCTTTTTCAGTTGTGGAGTTAAAGTATTTTTGTTTAAACAACTGTGAAAGAGCATCTTTTTGCTCTGTTCTTGATTTTGAGTAAATGCTGTTGAGGTTGCCGGTGACTTTTGTCAAATCTTGCGCCCTTTTGACATCCAGCATGTTTGCATTTAAGTCTGTTCCCATATTATTTTCCTTTCGCACCTGTTTGTGATATTGTCGTAATTCCTTGTAACATCCATACTAAAACTGAGCGTACAAATAGATATTCGGCACGCTCAGCTAAAACTTTATAGTTTGGATTGTATTATTTTACAATTCTTAACAATATCAATATAATTTACATCCTAGGAACTTTGAGATTGTCCTCAAGTATGACAGGGAGCTTCTTTCCTTTTTTGGCTTTGTAGTGTAAACCGGGGGAAACAATGCCGGAGAGCAATCCTACTCCGCCGCCAATTGAGCCGCCTATTATAAGCCCCGTTATAACGTTACCGCCTGCAACACCTATTGCAGCGCCCAGGCCTGTTCCGACTCCCCCTATTGAAAGAGTGTAGGCGGTAATTTTTTTGGCAGTGTCTTTACCTGTCATTTGCAGATAGTCTTTTTTGCCTGATATTTTAGCCGTTATCGGGATATTTTTACCGTCGGGGAATATTATGTGGGTAAAATTAACACAAACAATTGCATTTCTTGAAAACCATCTCGGTTTTTTAATTTTTGTAATCTTTGCAATCAGTGAGGATTTTTTGGGAATAATGCAGGTGCCTTCCTGTGTCATGAGATTATCCAGAAATTCAAACTGCACAAAGTCGCCTTCTTTGTAATATTTGGAATTAAAATTCTGCGCAAAGGCTATTTCTATCACATTTTCCTTTTGTACAATACTTGCAACATTTGTGACTTTTACAAGGTTGACTTTTGAATGCTCGTACCCGATAAGATGTTCAACCGCAACATCCTCGTCGCATGGCGGGTTTTCAAAATCCTGCGCAAGTGCTGCCTGTGCAAATACGAGGTTTGCAAAAGATAACATAAGCATGGTGCAAAGTACTTTTTTTAATTTCATAAATTCTCCTTATGATTCGGAATCAAGCAGTTTTCTTCTTTGTGCCGCTTCAAATTCAAAACATTTTTTAACTATAAAACTCATCTCTTTTTCGCTTATGGTTATAAACATTAAAGAGGTTGAATAATAAGTCTTTTGCCCTATTTCTGCGGGTCTTATTTTTATTATTTGCGCAACGGTGGATATTGAGCCTTCTTCAAAAAGCATGCGCAGTTCTATTTTGGAAAATTTGGATATATCTTCTTCCAGCAGAAGTTTTATACCCTTTGCGCTTATATTTTTTGAGGTTGCCTGAATTGTTTTTTTAGAATCGGGCGATATGAGAGTAATAACGGTTTTAATATTGAGTCCAACCCTTATATATTCTCTTCTTTGCATTTTATCAACACTTGAAGGAAGTGAAAGCAGGCATTCGTTTTTTAAACAAGTGATAAATTTACACTTGAGTTTAAAAACCCCGCCGTTTGTATATGCGTATAGTTCTACATCTTGATTGGGTATGCAGTTAAATGCAAGGTGTTTGTTTTCGGGTTTTGAAATTATTATATTTGTGTCCGTTTGTTTTTCAAATGTACTGAAAAAACGCACGGCACCACCCGGAGTTCTTATAATAAGCTCTGTTTTCTGACCCTGCTTTATGTAATCCAAGTATTCGTTCATGTCGGTTTTAATTATATCAGATTGATTGTTTTTTGAAAACGAAAAAATAATTCAAATTCCGAAAATATTGCCCATACGGCTATTTACAAACAGTCTTAAGACTTTTATTATTCTTATAGTG
The DNA here is from genome assembly GCA_018713115.1 of Candidatus Galligastranaerophilus faecipullorum. GTDB lineage: Bacteria > Cyanobacteriota > Vampirovibrionia > Gastranaerophilales > Gastranaerophilaceae > Galligastranaerophilus > Galligastranaerophilus faecipullorum. The sequence continues at coordinate 106 of DVFS01000023.1, read as the reverse complement.
CATATTCCACTCTCACTCGTAAACTGTTTTGCCCGATAACCAAAAGTTATCGGCTTTTTTTAACACATTCTGAGTGAAAAACGGCAAGCGTTGAGCTTGACGTTTT
>DVFS01000001.1 GCA_018713115.1 Candidatus Galligastranaerophilus faecipullorum | reverse complement strand
CTCCGCCGAATAGGTCAAATGTGTTAAATTTAGCACCTGTTGCAATTCTGTCGATTTCAGCCAAACGTGCTTGAGCTTCTTCCTGCATAGCGACGAGCTGTTCGTCTGTTTGGCCGCCGTTCATAGCTTGAAGAGTCAAATCACGGATTCTCATAAAGTTATCCTGCATAACAGCGAGGTTTCCTTCAGCCGTTTGCAAAAGGTTTGTGCCTGATTGAGCATTGCTTTTTGCAACGGTTGTACCGCGTGTTTGAACTTCAATACCCTTAGAAATTACAAGACCCGCTGCATCATCTGACGCATGGTTAATTTTTGAACCTGTGGTCATTCTTTCCATAGCAGTGTTCATCGCGTCTGTAACTCTGTTCAGGTTGTTTTGAACCTGAATTGATTGAACGTTTGTGTTTACTACGATTGCCATAGTGAAAATCTCCTTTTTTCTCTTTTTATTACTTCCTTGTTTGTGGCAAAAACCCCTGTCAGAACCGCATTACAAAATGTAGTTTTAACAAAACTGATAACTATTCTTATTCAAAGGTTTTATTGCCTTTGACAGCACGATATTGCGCGCCGAAATGCCCTTCTAAACAGGGGAAAACGGGGAAATATTTACTGTCATCTCTGTCAAAAATCTGAAATTGTCTTCCTTGTCTTTGACACTATCATATTAATTGTTTTTCAAGGGGAAATATATTATAGCAGTGTTTGATATTTCTAATACTAAAGTATAAGATTTTTCTTAACAAATTCAATTTCATCTTCATAGTTGAAAATACGCGAATTTAGCGCAAGTTTAGCCTCTAAGACTTTATCAAGCACAGCGCCGATTTCCCTGCCCTGCTTACAGCCGAGCGCAAGCAAATCCGAACCTTTTATATTGAGTTTAATATCCTTCAACTCTTCAAAATATAAAAGAGCGTTTTTATCATCCGTTCCGGCATAATACACGCAAAGCTCAACAGGCGTGAGGGTTTTAAAGTATTTATATATCTCAAGCCTTGTGTTCAGAGGGACAATTTGCGCCGCAGGGTCAATTATGTATTTAACATAAACATCTCCAAAGTCTTTTATTTTAAAGACTTTGAGCGCCTGTTCAATTTTTTGCGGCGAGAAATTTTTGTCGTCGTATAAAATCCTGTAATATTTTTTATTGCAAAACTCTCTAAAAGCAGGTACCGCACGGGTATTATCACAGAAAAGTTTATTTAAGGTTAAAATCACTCTATCTATGCTTAAACCCTCCCTGTCAGGGGATTTTAAGTATTCTTCAATGAGTTTTTTATCCTGCACGCTAAAGTCAAATCCAAACCTCAGTTTAAAATCAAGACCCCTTAAAATGCGCGTGGGATCATCAATATAGCTTTTTTTATGCAAAACTTTAAGGGTGCGGTTTTTTATATCGTTTTGCCCGCAAAAAGGGTCAATTAGCGGATAGTCGCCATCAGGCGTTATTTCAAGTGCAATTGAATTAATTGTAAAGTCGCGTCTTTTAAGGTCGCACTCTATATTACAGCCGATTTTTTCAACAACGGGCAGACATCCCGAGTACGGGTAGCACTCCTCGCGCGTTGATGCAAAATCTATATCCGTACCGTTGATTTGCGTCTTTATGGTTCCAAAGTCTTTATGCACGGACTTAATTTGCACAAAATCAAGAGATGAAACAAAATCAACTGCATTACCTTCAACCAGAATATCAATATCAAGAGGCTCTTTACCCATAATAACATCGCGCACAAGACCGCCGACAAAATAAACTTTAACCCCGAAATCTTGTGCTTTCAGGGCTAAAGTTTTTATTATTTCATCTGTCTTATCGCTAAATTTTATTATCAAGGTCTTTTTCTCTTACGAAACTTTTTTCAAGGAAACTCGTATTAAACTTGCCGCTTATAAATATATCATTGTTTAAAATCTCGCGGTGGAATGGAATTGTGGTTTTAATTCCCGTAATGACATACTCATTTAAAGCACGGAGCATTCTAAGACGTGCGTCCTCGCGGTCTTTGCCCCAGCAGATAAGTTTTCCGACCATAGAATCATAATAAGGAGGAATAGTATAACCTGTATACGCGTGCGAATCCACCCTTACGCCGAAACCGCCCGGAGCAATGTAACCTTCGATTTTACCCGCAAAAGGCATAAAATCGCGGTCAGGGTCTTCTGCATTTATACGGCACTCAATCGCATGGCCTCTTAAACAGATATCATCCTGCGCGACACTCAGCCTGTGGCCTGCCGCCACTCTGACCTGTTCTTTTACAATATCAACACCCGAAATCATCTCGGATACACAGTGTTCAACCTGCACACGGGTGTTCATTTCCATAAAATACCACTTTTTATTTTTAGGGTCGGATTCATCAAGCAAAAACTCGATTGTGCCCGCGCCTTCATAGTTAATGGCTTTAGCGGCATTAACCGCTGCCTGTCCCATCGCTTTTCTTATGTCTTCGCTGATTGCAGGCGAGGGGGCTTCTTCAAGAAGTTTTTGATGACGTCTTTGAATAGAGCAGTCGCGCTCGCCCAAGTGCACAACATTGCCAAAAGAGTCGGCAAGGATTTGCACCTCGATGTGGCGGGGGTTTTCAAGATATTTTTCAACGTAAACTTCAGGGTTGCCAAAAGCATTTTTAGCTTCGTTTCTGCAAAGATTGAACGCATCTTCAAGCTCGGAATCCTCGCGCACAATTCTCATGCCCTTTCCGCCGCCGCCTGCGGTGGCTTTGATTATAACGGGGAAACCTACTTTATGCGCAAAGTCGCGGACTTCTTCAACCGTTTCAACAAGACCCGTACCCGGGGTGACGGGAACATTTGAAGCAATCATTGTGGCGCGCGCCGAAGCCTTATCGCCCATAGCGCGCATGGCTTCCGAACTCGGACCGATGAATTTAATATGGTGCTCGCTGCAAATGTCCACAAAATCCGCTCTCTCTGCCATAAAACCGTATCCCGGGTGAATGGCGTCCGCGCCGGAGGTCAGTGCGACCGAGATTATCGCAGGGATGTGCAGATAGCTTTTTGCGCTCTGCGCAGGTCCTATGCAGTATGCCTCATCTGCCAGCGACACATGCAGACTCTGTGCGTCAGCCTGAGAATAAATCGCAACGGTTGCAATTCCTAATTCTTTGCAGGCTCTTATAATTCTGAGGGCAATCTCCCCCCTGTTTGCTATTAATACTTTCTTAAACATAATTACTTAACCTTGTGACAACAAAATACTTAAAAGTGCCTTATAAAAAGGCACTTTTAAAATACTATTCGATATACATTAAAACCTGTCCGTATTCAACGCTTTGACCGTCTTCAACGCAAATCTGCGTAACCTTGCCGGATACTTCGGTTTCAATTTCGTTCATAAGCTTCATTGCTTCAACGATACATACAACCTGACCTGCGCTTACGGTATCGCCGACCTTAACAAAAGGCTTTGCACCGGGTGAGGGTGCGGCATAAAAAGCACCTACCATAGGAGATGTAACGGGTGTGCCCTTGGGAGCATTTGAAGTTTCCGCGGGAACTTCTTTAGTTGCCTGAGGCGCTGCCTGCGCTTGAACCTGAGGAGCAGCGAGCATTGCAGCGGGCGCAGCCTGTACTACGGTCTGGTTAATTTCTCTCTTAATGGTGATGGCCTGCTCGCCGTCTTCAAGAATAATTTCGCTTAAAGAATTTTCGTCAATAAGTTTAGCGAGCTTTTCAATGTATTCCACTTCAAAATTCATAAATTCAATTCCTATACTCTGTCTAAATATTCATTAGTCCTTGTATCAACCCTTAATTTATCACCTACGTTGATAAAGAAAGGAACGTTTACAACGGCGCCGCCTTCAAGTGTAGCGGGTTTTGTACCGCCCTGAGCGGTGTTGCCTTTTTCTGACGGCGGAGTATCAACAACCTCCAGTTCAACGAAGTTAGGCAAATCAACACCGATTATTCTGCCGTCATGCATAAGTATTTGAACATTCATATTCTCTTTTAAATACTTAATGCCGTCGCCTATGGCAGCCTCTGACACGGGCAGCTGTTCGTATGTTTCAAGATCCATCATAACGTAGTCCGCGCCTTCTTTGTAAAGGTATTGCATTTCACGTCTGTCAAGCATAGCTTTTGCAACTTTTTCGCCTGCACGGAAAGTTCTTTCCACAACCTGACCTGTTTCGACGTTTTTAAGTTTTGACCTTACAAATGCCGCACCTTTGCCGGGCTTTACGTGTAAAAACTCGACAACAGACCAGAGACCGTTATCAAGCTGCAGTGTTAAACCTGTTTTTAAATCGTTTACTGAAATCATAAAGTATCCCTATAACTACTATCTTTACAAATTTTATCATAAACCTGATTTTTTACATAAAAATTTTCATCATTTTTCAATTTCTGTAACAATTCTTTTGGCGCGCGGGGGATTTTTACAAGTATTTTCGCGGTTTTCTCCCTTATTGTATAGTCAAGAAAATACGCGCCCGAACGGCAAATATTTAAAATTTCCTCTTCGTAAGGACAATTTTTATCAAGTGTTTCACCCAGAGCTTCAAGACACCAGTACAAATTAAAAAGTTTTTTATTCTTAGCGTGATTTTTTCTGTTTCTTAATTTGTTTCCTTTATATGCGCCGAATTCCTTTTCATAAATCTTAAAATCTTCAAGAAGTTTTTGTGTTCTTTCAATATTCTGCGGCATAATCCGCTCTGCAAGCCGCTTGTCACAAACAAGAAGCCTGATTATCATCCTGCACACATTGGGATTAATATCGCAAATTGCATCGGTGAGAATTCTAAAATGCTCCTCTTTATTTATAAAACCCCTGCCCTGAATTTCCGAAAGACAATATGCACAGGCTTCGCGCACGGGGTTGGGGTGATTTGTGAGGTGAAAAAGTATTAAATCCGCCTCATCTTCATTTTTGATTTCATCAATATTTAAAAACGCAAGCGGCTTTATGGTTTCATCTTCCGCACAAAGCGCCCTTAAGGCTTCATCACGCGTCATATCAATAGCATTTTGGACTATTAAAAAATTTTCATTAGACTTATTCATAAGATAAAATATAACATAAGCGGCAATTTAAAGCAGAGAGCTTTAAATTAATATATTTTATAAAATGAACGATTAACACAAATATCGGGCAAAACACACGAGCATTTTTTTGATTTTAAGTGTATAATTTGGATAACAAAACAGTAAACAGGTGAAAAATATGAATTTTTTAAAGAAACTATTTTCTATGGCAGCTTCAGATGAAGGATACATCGGTCTTTCAAGCTTTACTAACAATTCGCGCTGTCTTGAAGATAAAAAAGAAGAACCCAAAAAAACGGTTAAAAGAGAACCTACTTTAACGGAACTTCTAAAAAGGGCAAATTAGGGCAAGCATATTTCTTACCGCTTCAAAACGGCCGAGCATATGCACCGCAAAAGCAACAAAGACACCAAGTGCCGCACCGCAAAAAACTTCAAAAGGGGTATGCCCGAGAAGTTCTTTTAAGACTTCATAGGGCTTTGTTTCGTGGTGCTCTACAAATTCCTGAACCACTCGGTTTAATGTAGCCGCGGTTTTGCCTGCCGCACGCCTTAAACCTGCGGCGTCCTGCATGATTATAAGAGCAAAACCCAGAGATATCGCAAACTCTACCGAAGTTATCCCCTCTACAATACCGACACTTGTGGCAAGAGCTATTACTCCCGCACTGTGGGAAGAGGGCATGCCGCCCGTTGTGGTAAAAATTTTAAAGTTGATTTTTTTATTTTTTACATAGTAAAAAATTACCTTGAGCGTCTGTGCAATTCCCGCCGCAATAAGCCCTGCGGCCAGAACCTCCAAACCCGTACCGAAAAACCACGTATCTGCCACTTATTTTACCCTTTCCCGCATTTTATTTAAAATGCAATCATACACGCCTGATTCAATTTCTGCTTTTTTAAGTATATCATAACAGTTTGAAATTAATTCATTAAATTTTTCTTTGGCTTTTTGAAGACCGAAAAGCGTTACATATGTCGCTTTGCCTTCTTTTTCATCTTTGCCTGCGGTTTTGCCGAGTTCATCCGTGGTTGAAATTACATCCAGTATGTCGTCATATATCTGAAAAGCAAGCCCGAAATTCATTGAAAGCTCTTTCATAAGGTTGATTTCATATTCATTTGCACCCGCGAGAAATGCGCCTGAGAGAATGGCACATTCAAATAGCGCCGCTGTTTTATAGGCATGAATGTATTTTAAATGCATGGAATCTATTTGGCCGCTTTTTTTCTCGGCTTCCATATCGGCACATTGGCCCGCAACAATACCGAATGCGCCCGCTGATTTTAAATATAGCCTTAAAACTTTTAAAAGCGCCTCGTTTCCTACATATGCAGGTGTTTTATCCAAAATCGTCTGGGCGCCGAAACTTATCAGGGCATCACCCGCAAGTACTGCTATTGCTTCGCCGAAAACTTTGTGATTAGAGGGCTTTCCGCGCCTTAAGTCATCATTATCCATACAGGGAAGGTCATCATGTATAAGGCTCTGGGCATGGAGCATTTCAATGGCACAAGCCGCCGCAAGCGCCTGTTCCCACTTTCCGCACAGGGCACGTGCGGTTTCAAGACAAAATACGGCTCTGAGTTTTTTACCGGGTAAAAGCACGGTGTAGCTCATAGCATCCCAGATTGTCTTTTCGTATTCGGATTTTTCTTTACACTCCTTAAAGTAATCTTCAAGGGTCTTTTGCACAATATCTTTATATTGATTAATATTCATCGTTATCCTCTGCTGTTTTGTATAAATCTCTTATCTTCTGCTTTGCCGTATTTCTTGAATTTTCACGCTTAATCCGGCTTATTTTTGCCCTCTGGCGCCCATGTGTGTATTTTTTTGTTTCTTCTTCCTTTATGCCGCCGTAAGTGACCTTTTGTTTATAATCCCGCGCTTCCTGTAAAAATTCAAGATAACTTTTGTATCTTGTAGGTTCAATTTTGCTGAGATTTTTTAAAACCGCACATCCGCCCGAGTGCTCATCACCCTCAATATGCAGACAGTCAGAGTATTTACATTCTCCGGCAAATTCCGAAATATCTTCAAAAAGCGAATCTAAATCTCTGGGCAGAATAAAATCAAATTTAAGGTTTGAAAACCCCGGAGTATCGACAATTTGAAAATCACCGAAGTCCAAAATCTCGCAATGGCGCGTCGTATGCCTGCCGCGCTTTGTATAAGAACTTACCCTTGAAGTTTTTATATTTAATTCAGGGTTAAGCGCGTTTATGACAGAACTCTTGCCTACGCCCGAAAGACCGCACAGGGCAATGGTTTTTCCCTTAATTTCTTTTTTAAAGTCGCAAAATCCCTGGTTTTCTTTCGCGGATGTAAAAAGGATTTTATAACCCAGGGGCCGGTAAATTGACAGAATCTTCCGCGCTTCAAGACTAAAATCGGGTGTTTTTAATAAATCCTCTTTGTTAAAACACAAAAGTGCATCAATTTTATAATATTTTAAAAAGGTTAAATACCTGTTCAGCTGCACAAAATCAAGCTTGGGTTCAAGAAGCGAGGAAACCACAACCACAAGGTCGATATTTGAAACAGCGGGACGGGGCAGGGAATTTTTTCTTTCAAGCACGTTAAAAATCGCACCCGTTTGGTCAAATTCAACAAAATCACCGGTCAGAACTCTTTGATTTTGTTTTTTCAAAACTTCACGAAGTTTACATTCAAAAACATTCCCGTCCACGGATTTTACATAGTAAAAATCGGAATGTATTTTAAATATCTGCCCTTGCATATATTAATAATAGTTAAAAAATCTTCCATATTCAATTGATTTTTGTACACATTAAAGTATTTATATTATAATGTATTTAAAAATACGCTTTTGTTATGAATTTGGTTGAGGATTATAAGGATGACACTAACCGATTGGTTTAATAAGAGAAAAATGCAGCAAATAGCAGCCCGTGACAATGATGTAAAAATTGACGATTCAATTTCAAAACTCTGGATGCTGTGCTACAACTGCAATTCGCAATTACCCAAAAAAGACCTTGAACACAATGATATGGTCTGCCCCAACTGCGATTACCACTTCAGAATAGGCGCAAGGGACAGAATTAAACTTGTTGTCGATGAAGGCACATTCACCGAAATGTTTCAAAACATTCAGGGGCAGGATCCGCTTAAGTTTGTGGACACACAACCCTACAGCGAAAGACAAAAATCCGCAAAAGAAAAGTCGGGACTTGATGAAGCGGTAATTTGCGGCACAGGCGAGATAAACGGACAAAAAGCGGCTATTGCCGTTATGGACTTTGACTATATGGGCGGTTCGATGGGCTCCGTGGTAGGCGAAAAAGTGACACGCATTATGGAACATGCCTTAAAGGAAAAACTGCCCGTCATTGTTTTTACTTCCTCCGGCGGCGCAAGAATGCAGGAGAGCGCCTTAAGCCTTATGCAAATGGCAAAAACAAGCTGTGCGGTTGCAAAACTTAATGAAGCCAAACTCCTTTATATAACAGTCTTAACCGAACCTACATTCGGCGGCGTAACGGCAAGTTTCGGCACCATAGGTGATATTATAATCGCCGAAAAAGGCGCAAGAATCGGCTTTGCGGGAAGAAGGGTAATAGAGCAGACAATCAAACAAAAACTGCCCGCAGACTTCCAAACGGCGGAATATCTTTTGAAATACGGACAGATAGACCTTATTGTCACAAGAAAAGAAATGAAAGAAAAGCTCTCCAAGCTTATTGAAATGCATACAAAAAAATAACGGCAGAAGGACACAAAACTATGCAAATACTGGAATTTGAAAAACCTATTTATAAAATGCAGGAAAAAATAGAAGAACTTAAAAAACTGAGCGCGGATACAAATATGGACTATAACGAAGAAATCAAAAAACTGGAAAATCAAACACAGGAATATAAAAAAGAGCTCTATGAAAGCCTGCAGCCGTATCAGAAACTGCAAATCGCACGCCATCCGCAAAGACCGAATTTCCTTGATTATATTCACTATATGACCGAGGATTTCATTGAACTGCACGGCGACAGGGCAGGCTGCGACGACAGGGCAATTATAGGCGGTGTAGCCAAAATAGACGGCAGACCGGTTATGATTATAGGCACGCAAAAGGGCAAAACCACAAAAGAAAACCTTGAATGCAACTTCGGCATGCCCCAGCCCCAGGGGTACAGAAAAGCCCTCAGGCTCTTTGAGCATGCTTCTAAATTCAACCTGCCTATAATTACACTTGTAGATACCATGGGCGCATATCCCGGTATGCAGGCGGAACAGACGGGGCAAGGGATAGCTATTGCGGTTAACTTAAAAGAGATGGCAAAACTTGAAGTTCCCGTTATCGCGGTAATTACAGGCGAAGGCTGCTCGGGAGGCGCTTTGGGGCTTGCCGTTGCAAACAAAGTAATGATTCTTGAACATGCATACTACACGGTAATTTCACCCGAAGGCTGCGCTTCAATCCTCTGGCGCGATGCCAATATGGCCAAAGAAGCTGCAAATGCCCTTAAGATAACAGGTAAAGACCTGCTTCAATACGGCATTGTAGATGAAGTAATAAAAGAACCCACGGGCGGAGCACATTATGACCCCGAAGCCATGGCAAAAGAACTCAAAAAGTCGCTTCTTGGCGCACTTGATGAATACAAAGACATGACATCACAGCAATTAAAAGACGACAGATATAATAAATTCAGACGCATGGGAGTATTTGCACAATAAATACAAGAAAAAAGGTTTGTTTATGGGGAGCGGAAGTTTTAAAAAATTTATAAAATTACTCGGAGCGTTTTGCCTCTTTTTACTGACAAACGCTCAATCCTTTGCGGCGTTTTCATTTCCCACGATTAATGTCGGTATGCAGGGGGCAAACACGCCGCAGGAATTTACACAGGGCGTGCAGGTTTTAATACTTTTAACCATTCTGACTCTTGCACCGAGCATTATTATAATGACAACCGCATTTGTGAGGATTGTAATAGTCTTAACCTTAACCCGCCAGGCAATAGGAACAACTTCGCTTCCCCCCTCGCAGGTAATAATAGGTCTTGCGCTTATCCTGACATTTTTTGTCATGTCGCCTACATTATCTAAAATCAATGAAACGGCTTATCAGCCCTACATTAAAAACCAGATAACCCAGCAGGCTGCGCTTGATAATGCCATTAAACCCTTAAGGACTTTTATGTTTAAACAGACGCACGAGAAAGAAATCGCCCTTTTTCAACATCTGGCAAAACTCCCGAGGTTCAAAAACCCCGATGACGTACCGACCTATGTGCTGATTCCGGCTTTTGTACTTTCGGAACTAAAAACGGCTTTTAAAATAGGTTTTATTATATTCTTGCCGTTTCTTGTCATAGATATTGTAGTCGCGAGTATTCTTGTTTCAATGGGTATGCTGTTTTTACCGCCTACCACCATTGCAATGCCCTTTAAACTCATTATGTTTGTTATGGTGGACGGATGGTATCTGGTAACAAAATCGCTTATAGAAGGCTTTGTAACATAGGGGGCTTAAATGGAAGAAGAAGTATTTTTAACGATTTTTCAAAAAGTTCTGGTACTCACCATGGAAATGTGCGCCCCTGTTTTAATAACTTCAATTGTCGTGGGGCTTTTAATAAGCATTGTGCAGTCCGTTACGCAGATTCAGGAATCAACCCTTACATTTGTTCCTAAAATATTTGCCTGCATTCTTGCGCTCATTGTCTGCATGCCATGGATGCTTAATGTTTTTGTATCAAGAACAAACGAGCTTTTTGACTATATGAGAACTTTTATAGGTTGAGGTGAAAATGCCTGACGCACCGAGCCTGCTGAGTATTTTTTCACCAAAAAACATAGTTATATTTATGCTTGTTTTTACAAGAATGTCGGGGCTTTTTGCAACGGCGCCTTTTTTCTCAACCTTTAGTATGCCCGAACAGGTTAAAATCTGGTTCTGTGCGCTTATTTCTTTTATTTTATACCCGATTTTAAGCGCAAAGGCACATTTTATAATGCCTCATTCCATGCCTGAATTTGCAATACTTATAGCAATTGAGTTTGCAATAGGTTTTGCAATAGGCTTCATTGCAAACCTGCTGTTTGTAGGTGTTTCAATGGTCGGAGAACTTATAAGCATTCAGATGGGTCTTTCCATGGCAAACGTGCTTGATCCTGTATCGGGTGAAAGCTCCACTATTATGTCAAGCCTCTACACATACCTTGTAACTCTTGTGTTTCTGGGGCTCGGGGCATATGAGTATCTTTTTGCCGCCGTGTATAAAAGCTTTTTTGCCATGCCCGTAGGTCTTGAAGGTATATTTAACACGGGTATTCTCGAGGGCACACTCACTCTTTCGGGACAGATGTTTCAAATAGCCTTCGGACTTGCAATGCCTATTTTCTCAGTACTTCTTGTATGCGATATTCTGCTTGGCATGATGAGTAAAGTTATGCCGCAGATGAATATATTTATGGTATCGCTGCCGTTTAAGGTATTCTTAGGACTTGTACTTATACTTTTATTCCTTAAGGGCTCCGTATCATACTTAAGCGATGTAATTTCAGAGTATATGCAGGCGATAATGAGTTTATTTACTTAAGAAAAAAGTTTATAATTAAAGTATGGCAAACGAAGAGAGAACAGAAAGCGCGACCCCGAAGCGGCGCGAAAAGGAAAGAGATAAAGGGAATATTGCAAAAAGTCAGGATTTCACATCCTCGCTTATGCTGACTCTCGGGGTAGGGCTTTTATACGCTCTTTCCAATTCAATACTTGAAAATATTCAATCTCTTCTTTACCAGACTTTCACACACCTTAACCCCAACGACATAAATGAACTTAACCCCATGGGGATTTTTATCCCCTATGCGCAGATAACGGGTAAAATCCTGCTTCCGTTCCTGTTTTTGTTATGTGTAGGCGCAGCGCTTATTTTGCGTCTGCAGACGGGTGCACTTTTTGCAAAAGAGGCCCTTAAACCAAATTTTGAAAGACTCTCACCCGGAAATATGGTAAAAATGCTTTTAAAAAAGTTTAACTTTTTTGAACCCAAAACCATGATGGAGCTTGTAAAATCTCTTGCAAAGCTTGCGGTTGTAGGGCTTGTGGGCTTTAATGTAATAAACAAAAGAAAAGGCGACCTTTTTGCCACAATAGGTATGGATGTAAACACAAGCTTTATGGTTGTAGGCTCGGTTATTATCGAATTAATCGTAAATATTTGCATAATACTGCTTATTATAGGCATTGCGGATAAGAAATTTCAGGATTATCAGTATGAAAAATCCATAAAAATGACAAAACAGGAAGTTAAAGACGAGTGGAAAAATCTGGAAGGGGATCCTAAAATCAAAAGCAAAGTCCGTGCTTTTCAAATGCAGATTATGCAGCAGAAAATGATGTCGAGCGTAAAGGAGTCCGACGTTGTTGTAGTCAACCCTACACATTATGCGGTAGCAATTAAATATGACCCCGAGAACACCCCTGTTCCGCAGGTTCTGGCTAAAGGGGTGGACTTTATAGCGTTTAAAATAAGAGAAATCGCCAAAAACAATAATATACCAATCGTAGAGAATAAACCTCTTGCACAAAGTTTATACAAATTAGTGCCGATTGGTGGTATAATACCACAAGAACTCTATGTGGCGGTAGCCGAGGTTCTGAGATTTGTCTACTCGGCAAAAGGGAAGTAATAATCAGGGGAAGAGCATAGCAGTTGGGCAAATTAGCACTGTTATTAAAAAACAACGATATAGTTCTGGCAATCGGTCTGGTTGTCATAGTACTTATGATGGTTATTCCCATCCCGCCGCACCTTCTTGACCTTTTGCTTACCATTAACATCTCTCTTTCGGTTCTGATACTTCTTGTATGCCTTTATACCAAAGAGCCGCTTGATTACTCTTCCTTTCCTACAATTCTTCTTGTGGCAACGCTTTTTAGATTGGGTCTAAACGTTACTTCCACCCGTTTAATTCTGCTTGAAGCAAACGCGGGAAGCGTTATTGAATCTTTCGGACAGTTTGTAATAGGCGGAAACTACGTCGTCGGTTTTGTAATATTTGTAATCCTTGTAATTATTAACTTTATGGTAATTACAGGCGGTGCAGGCAGGGTTGCGGAAGTTTCGGCAAGATTTACATTGGATTCAATGCCCGGCAAACAGCTTTCTATCGACGCGGATTTAAATTCGGGGCTTATTGATGAAAAAGAAGCCAAACTAAGACGTAAAAAACTTGAAAGGGAAGCTGATTTCTACGGTACGATGGACGGTGCTTCAAAATTTGTAAAAGGGGACGCCACGGCAGGTATAATTATTACCGTCATAAATATCGTAGGCGGTTTAATTATAGGTGTCTTACAGCTTAAAATGGACCCCGCTTCGGCGCTTTCCACCTACACCGTGCTTACCGTGGGCGACGGTCTTGTATCACAGATTCCCGCACTTATTATCTCAACCGCTACCGGTCTTATCATAAGCCGTTCATCAGGCTCCGACCGCTCGCTTAGTGAAGATATCGGTCTTGAAATGTTCTCCAACCCCAAGGTTCTTTTTATCGTTTCGGGGCTTTTGTTCTTTATGGGAATAGTACCGGGAATGCCTACAATTCCGTTCCTTGCGGTATCTATTGCGGCAGGCTGGTATGGATGGAACAAGCACAAAGACCTGCAAAGGAAAGAGGCGGAAGAACAAAAAGCGCAGGAAGACGCCAAAAAAGCCCAAAAACTCGGCAAAAAAAGAAAAAAAGCAACGCGTGAGAGCGTGCTTGAACTTCTGAATGTGGAAACACTTGAAATTGAGATAGGCTACCGCCTTGTAAGCCTTCTGGATGCAGAAAAAGGCGGAGATTTGCTTGACAGAATTGCACAGATTAGACGCCAGAGCGCGCTGGATTTAGGTATAGTCCTGCCCTCAATCCGTGTCCGCGACAATTTACAGCTTCCTCCAAACACTTATCAGGTAAAACTCAAAGGCGTACCTATTGAAACCGGCGAAGTTTACCCCGACCGCTCGCTTGCGATGAACTCCATGGGAGGAGCGGAAGACCCCAACGTCCGCGGCATAAACACAATTGAACCCGCTTTTAAACTCCCTGCCATATGGATTGAAGAAAAAGATAAAGAATACGCAGAAACTGTGGGATACACCGTTGTAAGCCCTTCTGCCGTGATTTCAACCCACCTGACGGAAATTATAAGAAAGAACGCAAGCGAAATCATTACCCGCGCAGATGTACAGCAGCTTATCGACAATCTTAAAAAAGAGGTGTCGGATGAGTATGTAAATGACCTTATGAAAGAAATTTCAACCGCCGATGTGCAGCAGGTCATTCAAAACCTCTTAAAAGAATGCGTATCAATAAGGGATTTAAAAACAATTCTTGAAACCATGAGCCTTCAGGCAAGAACAAATAAAAACCATAATGCGCTTACGGAATTCTGCAGACAGGCGCTTGCAAGAAACATCTGCAAGCAAAACCTTGCAGACACGGGCGAGCTTCTGGCAATTACACTTGCGCAGGATGTCGAACAGCAAATAGCGCAGGGTGTAAACCCTGACGGGGAGAGCCTGACGCTTAATCCCGACTTTGTTAAAAAGCTTATGGACAGCCTTAATTATGAATTTGCAAAAGCAGTCCAGCAGACGGGCAACCGCCCCGTTATTTTGTGCTCATCGCCCATAAGGTTGATTTTTAGGCGATTAATTGAGCGAACCTATCCACAAATTGTTATAATGTCTTATAATGAAGTAACAAATAATACAAAAGCAAAATCAATAGGAACAATAAGAGTAGACTTAAAAGCACTGTCCGTGTGAGAAAATGAGGAAGAAATATGCAGGAAATAATTAAAAAAGGCCGTGATTTCAGAATTATCCCCGAAAATTTTGAAAGCGCCACAATATTTGAACTCAAAAATGCAGATAACAATAACCTTGAAATAGAACTTACAAAAGCAACTCCGCAGGAACTTGAAGACTATAAGGCGGGTATTAAAGTTGAAATATTCGGCTCGGGCGGAGAAGGTTTAATATTTTTTGAATCAACGATAAAAGAGCAAAACGGCTCAAGACTTCTTGTTGAAATGCCAAAGCACTGCAAAAACA
>DVFS01000022.1 GCA_018713115.1 Candidatus Galligastranaerophilus faecipullorum | reverse complement strand
GGGCCTGTTTTATAAAACAGGCCCGCACCCTTTCACTCACCCAAAAACAAGGCGGCAGGATTTATTACCCCCTGTTTTTGTTTTAAAATAAAACAATGACGGGAATAATAGCTCTTATTATAAGGATTTTATCCAATCCGTATTCTAACGTAATTCAAAAAAAGCTCTGTGCAAAAGGGTTAAAACCGCTGTGGGTAAGCTTTTTTTCATATTTTTTGCTTTCTTTATTTATGCTGATACCCGCACTTTTTATAAACTACGGCAAATTTAGTGCAATTTTCCGGCTGAATGTCATTTTGGCAGGCGTTATAGGCGCCCTCGGTAATAAATATTTAACACAGGCGGTAAAATACGGCGAGCTTTCCGTTTTAGGCCCGATAAACTCTTATAAATCCGTCATAAGCGTTATCTTTGCCTTTTTTCTGCTGGGAGAAATTCCCTCTCTTGCAGGGTTTTTTGGCATACTTTTAATTGCCGCGGGTTCTTATTTTATCTTTGACACGCAAAAGGAAGGTTTTAGTTTCGGTATTTTTTTAAGACGCGATATTAAATACAGGCTCTATGCTCTTGTACTTACCGCTCTTGAAGCTGTTTTTATAAAGAAAATTATTATTATGTCCGACGCTCTGACTTCTTTTATTTTCTGGTGCACATCAAGCGCATTTTTTTCATTTTTGTTTTATACCGCGGGCAAAAATAAAATCATACCTGCTTTGAATCTCAGTATAAAAAAGTATTTAGGATATTTTCTGCTTTTAGGTTTTTCAATGTTTTTAATGCAATTCTCAACAAATATTGTTTTTGAACATATGAATGTATCCTCGGCTCTGGCGCTTTTTCAGCTTTCATCGCTTGTAAGCGTAATCCTCGGGCGGCAATATTTCGGCGAAAAAAACATCGGCAAAAAAATCCTCGGTGCAATAGTCATGTCAGCGGGCGCTGCGGTTGTGATTTTGTATTGATACTATTGAAGCGTGTCATACACCCTTTTTACTTCCCGGATATCCTGCCACATAAGCCATTTCGGGCTGCCTTTTTCGCGTGAATCATTTCTTAAAAGATAAGAAGGGTGAAAAATAGGCATCATTTTTGAACCGTGCGGGCCGTCAAACCACTGGCCGCGGACACGTGTTATGCTCATTTTGCGCCCGAACATACTCTCGAGTGCCACTCTCCCGCAGATAAGGACAATTTTAGGTTTCATAATATTTATCTGGGTGTCTAAAAACTCTCTGCAGGCCTCTTTTTCATCCGCCTCGGGGTCGCGGTTTTCAGGCGGGCGGCATTTTATGGTGTTACATATATAGATATTTTTCTCACGTGAAAAACCCGCACAGCCAAGGATTTTATCCAGCAGCATGCCTGCCTTGCCTACAAAAGGTCTGCCCGCCTTATCTTCATAAAACCCGGGCGCCTCGCCTATTAAAATTATTTTATTGTTTACAACGCCCTCGCCAAAGACGGTATTTGTCCTTGTAGCGCTCAGTTTGCACTTTGTACAGTTTTTACAGGCTTCTTTTGCCTCATCCAGCGTATTAAACATAGATTTATTATACACCTGTTTGTAAAAAATACCTTAATAAATTCATTATCTGAGAATTGAAATTTGTGCTAAAATACTAATGCAAAAAATATTTCGGAGGATGAAAAATGAATGAAAAATTGCAAAACGCTTTTTGTGTGCAGATAAACAAAGAACTCTACAGCGCGTATTTATACCTTGCAATGCAGTCATATTTTAAAGATATGAACCTTGACGGCTTTGCAAACTGGATGTCCGTTCAGGTGCAGGAAGAATTAGCGCACGCTATGGGTATGTACAATTACGTTTTTGAACGCGGCGGAAAAGTTGAACTTATGAGCATAGAAAAACCTGCCGGAGACTTTTCTTCGCCCCTTGATGTTTTTGAAAAAGTCTTAGAACATGAAAAATACGTTACAAGCCTTATTAACGACCTCACGGAAACAGCGGAGGAAGTCAAAGACCGCGCGGCTATTTCACTTTTGCAATGGTACATAAAAGAACAGGTTGAAGAAGAAGCAAACGTATCAAACGTTTTAGGCAACTTAAAACTTGCACAGAATGACCCCAGAGCACTTCTGCTTTTAGACAGAGAACTTGCCGCAAGAACTTTTGTTGCTCCCGTTATCGGCTAGAATAAATTTAAAATAATTAAAATCCCGCAGTTTTAGAGGCTGCGGGATTTTAATTAAATCTGAAAGCTATTTTGCCATAGCCGCTTTAACTTCTTTTTTGTATTTTTCAACGTTGGGCTGTAAAACCTCTGCCATAGCTTCATTTTCAGGTGTTACATTGTCCTCGAGACGTCTTAGGATATTACCCGTGTAGAGTGTTTCAAAGTGTTTAAGTTCGATAAATCTTCCAAGAGTTTTATATGAAAGGTCATTTAAAACAATTTGAGATACGGGGTGCTGGGAAGAGTATGCCTTAACAACACCTTCTATAACGGCGCTGAATACTTTATCCTGAGGTTTAACATAGACAAAAGTAAAGAAAGAATCTTTGTTGTTTTCATCCAGATCAGCTTCCGCATTGTAGTGCAGATATCCGGGGCCTACGTTTGTATCGGTTGAGATTCTTGCCTTGAGTGATTCGTTTTTAAGCTGTTTTTCCCACAGTGTAGTACCCAAGAAGGCATCGCCAAAGTATTCTACAAAATGTTTTGTTTTGCCGTTCCCTCTTGCTTCAACGTTAAAAATTGCAAGCCTCAGAGCGTCATTTTCTTCTATATTTTTTCCCGTAAACTCTTTTTGCGCTTCAAGTGAAGAGTTGAGTAAATCGATAACGTTTTGTTTTTCAACACCTAAAAATGCAAGAGTGAAAATCGTAGCGTCATCAAATATTGAAAATCTTCCGCCGACGTCATCGTGGACATATCCGCTCATTGAGAGTTCTTTTTTATCAACAAGGCGTCTTAATGCGCTTTTTTCGCTTGAAGCGTCTGTCATTGCGATAAATCTTTCAGACACGTCTTCTTTTTTAAGATAATCCTGCATTAATTTTTTTGCACTTTCATACGCCACGGTTGTTTCAAGGGTTCCGCCCGATTTTGAAACAACAAGAAACTGTGTTTTATCTAAATCAAGCGTTTTTGAAAAGCGCTCAAAACTAACAGGGTCAACGGATGAATAAAAATGTGCATGTGCGTCAATTCCGAGCATTTTAACAAGTGATTCCGTTGTATGACGCGAACCGCCGATACCTAAAACCGCAATGTCGGTGTATTTGCCTGCACGGGCTTTTTGAGCCATATCAAAAAGTGTATCGAGGTTTTTCAGTTGATTTTCGGGTAAAAATCCTATCCAGTTTAAAAACTGTCCTTTTTTTCCTGCGCGCGATTTAATGTCGCAAACAGCATCAGCCGCAAGAGCAGCGTATTTTGAGAATCCCGTATCGTTTAATTCAACGGTCGTGTTTTTGAAAGTCGTTTCTGCCATAATTTAATCCTTCCGTAAATTTATTTACAATAATTATACTCTAAGCATGGCAATTTTTTAAAAGTTTTGTTTTAAAAAAAATATGAATCTGAACACTCAAACACTTAAACACTTTCCAAACATCTCTTTTTGTGCAAATGACAGGCAGGTAAAAGACGCCGATAATAAAATTATTCACAGGAATACAACCAGATTTTTCAGAGATGATATCATATGGGATGATTTAGCGGTTTTTCTTGAAGAAAATTTTAGAAATTCAAAAAAGGTAAATGTATACTCAATCGGTTGCTCTGACGGCTCCGAGCCTTATTCTCTCGCATCATCACTCAGGGCAAATACACAAAACCCTGAAAAATTCTTTCCGATTCAGGCTTCAGATTACGACAGCGAAATAATAAAAACCGCACAGGAGGGAATCTACCCGATAACTATCAGAGAAAGAACTTCAATGAGGCGCTATGTGGGCGATGATTATACACGCTATTTTGAAAACGACGGCCCTGATTACATTAAACCCGCAGGAGGACTCAAAAAAGACGTGAATTTCAAAGTCGCAAATGCACTTGATGAAACAAAAAACGCAAAATACGGGGATAATGTATTTTTATGCAGAAACTTCTGGCCGTATTTGAGCGCGGAAGACAAAAACGAACTTATTAAAAATATAAAAGAAAAAATGAATGAAAATTCCATTCTCATAATAGGCTCTTTCGATAACAAAGGAATAAAGCTCGACAGACTCCTTTCGGTATCGGGTTTTAAAAATAAAGAATACACACTTGATGATTCCGCGGCAATAAGTGCGGATTATTATACGGTCTGGAAAAAAAGAATAAGTTAAAAAATATACACTGCAAGAAGCGCCGCCAAAAGAAGCGCGATATTAAAATGCAAAAAAGTAGGTATGCAGGTATCTTGAATATGGCTGTGCTGATTGTCGGCATTAAGTCCGGCCGTAGGCCCTAAAGTGGTGTCAGAGGCAGGAGAGCCCGCATCCCCCAGAGCCGCGGCTGCGGCAATAACAATAACCGAAGCCGGCACACTCAGCCCGAGATTAGAACACAAGGGCACAAACAGCACCGCAAGAATGGGTATGGTGCCAAACGACGTGCCTATTCCCATGGTTATCAAAAGCCCGAGTAAAAGCATAAGCGAAACGGCTATAAATTTTGAATGCTGCATGTAAGGCAAAACGGTTTGCAGCAGGCTTTCCACCCCGCCGGTTTCCTTTAGCACAAGCGCAAAACCCGCAGCTATAAGCATTACAAAAGCAACATAACCCATAAGTCCTATGCCTTCGTTTATTAACTTATCCATATGCCTTCTTCTGACTGCCTTTGCACCGAATATTATCCCAAGACCCACAAGAGCACCCAGAGGCAAAGACCCGCTTAAAAGCTGCACCGCAAGCGTTGCAAATGCGCCAAGGAGCGTAACATAGTGCTTGCGTCTTAATTTAAGCGATTTTTTTGAAATATTGCACTCATCAAGCACGGGGTCAAGGTCTTTATATTCTCTTGGTTTTCGATAAGTTATAAATATTGAAACCAGAAGCCCTATAAACATCGCGGCACCCAGAAACCATGTGCTTTTCCAGACATCGGTTTTTAAAACTTCTATACCCGACTGGGTCATATTATCGGCAACAAGCCCCTGAAAAATAAGCCCGAAGCCCGCAGGAAGCGCGATATAAGGAGCCTTAAGCCCGAAAGCAAGAGTTGTTGCGACGGCTCTTCTGTCCAGCTTTAATCTGTTCATCACCCCTAATAGCGGCGGGATTAAAATGGGTATAAAAGCAATATGCACGGGGATTAAATTCTGCGACATAACCGCAATTGCACCTATAATAAACAAAAGCAGATACTTGTTGTCTTTAATTATAAGTGCTATACGCCTTGAGAGAATCTGCGCCAGCCCGGTGTGCGTCATGGCGGCGGCAAATGCGCCCAAAAGTATGTAACTTAAAGCCGTTTCAGAGTTTGCGCCCATTCCCGAGATAAAAATATTCATTATCTTATCCACGCTCATATGCGCGCACAAACCCGCCGCAATTGCCGATATAATAAGCGCAAGCAGTACATTTACACGCAGAAGGCAAAGCGCGCAGAGCAGAATAACCGAAACTATGACGGGATTCAATTCCATAACTTTTGAATTTTAACACAAAATCTTGTAAATATCGTTTTTTTGACATAAAATAAAGCCGTTAGAAAGATTATAGGGGACAAATTTATGAAAAAATCAATTAAAGATTTGGAAAATGTCCAAGGTAAACGCGCTCTTGTAAGAGTTGATGTTAACGTTCCTCTGGATGAAAACAAAAATGTAACGGACGACACAAGAATCAGAGCGATTTTACCGACAATTAAAATGTTAAAAGAAAAAGGCGCAAAGATTATTCTTATGGCTCACTTAGGACGCCCCAAAGGCGAATGGAAGGAAGAATTTTCTCTTGCTCCCGTTGCAAAATATATGTCTAAGGTACTGGGCGAAGATGTTTTATTTGTATCCAAACCCGTAGGTAAAGGTGCGGATGAAGAATTAAAAGACTTAAAAGACGGTCAGGTTGCACTTCTTGAAAATATCCGCTTCTACAAAGAAGAGGAAGCTAAAGACGATGATATGACATTTGCAAACGAACTTGCCAAACTCGGCGACTTCTATGTAAATGACGCTTTCGGCGCGGCTCACAGAAAACACACCTCCACCGCTAAACTCGCCCATGTTTTAAAACCCGCGGTTGCAGGTCTTTTGATGGAAAAAGAATTATCTGCTCTGGGCGGTCTTTTGAACAATCCTCAAAGACCCTTCACTGCAGTTGTGGGCGGCGCTAAGATTTCATCCAAAATCGGCGTGCTTGAAAATCTGCTTGATAAGGTAGACAACCTCATTGTAGGCGGCGGCATGGCATATACATTCGTTAAAGCAAACGGCGGCAAAATCGGCAACTCTATCCATGAAGACGACCAGATGGAAACCGCTAAAGCAATCGAAAAGAAAGCTAAAGACAAAGGCGTTAACCTCATTATGGCAACTGATGTCCTTGCGGCAGATGACTTTTCAGGCAACGGCACAAATAAAGTCGTTCCCGTAAATGAAATTCCCGACGGCTTTGAAGGCGTTGACGCAGGCCCTGAAACACAAAAAGCATTTGAAGATGTTATCAAAAAATCAAAAACAATCCTTATGAACGGCCCTGTAGGTGCATTTGAAAACCCCAAATTCGCGCAGGGTACAAAAGCCGTTCTTAAAGCAATCGTTGAAGCCACAAAAGCAGGCGCGGTATCTGTTGTAGGCGGCGGAGACTCGGTAAGCGCCGCTAAAAAATTCTGCAACGGCGATGATTTCACCCACATTTCCACAGGCGGCGGAGCATCGTTAGAATTTATCGAAGGAAAAGTTCTCCCCGGTGTAGACGCGCTTGATAACGTGTAGAATAAATAAAAACTCTTAACGGACGACTCAAAAAAGGGTCGTCCTTTTTTAACCCAAAAGAAAGGGGCGCCACCCGGAGGAGCACCCCGAATTAAGATACGAAATCTTAGTGCCGAAAATTTCTTACGGAACTTGTGTTCCGTTGAAATTTTCAAAC
>DVFS01000021.1 GCA_018713115.1 Candidatus Galligastranaerophilus faecipullorum | reverse complement strand
GCGTTCACAACGGCGGTTATCGACAGTTGCGTTTTCGACCCGCTCGTCGCGGCTCTCAAACTCACTCAGAATTATATTTTCTTATCCCTCACCTCGAAGGTTATTTCCCATTCTTCTTCCTTGGGTTTTGGCGGGGGGGCGTCTACAAATTTTGCGTCCTGCACGGCTTTGGTTTCATAGTCTTTTACGGTTGAAATTTCTGCAGGTTCATAGACTTTTTCTTCGCGGTTTTGAGGCATTTCGTTTACGGTTTTTGCAGCCCCGGTCTCTTGCGTGTTTTGGGTGTTTTCACTGCCTGCAGCCTCTTTATGCACAGCAACTGGTATTTGCTCCGGGTCTTGCGGGGTTTGAACATTTTCATCGGTTGCCTTGGCATCAAGAGGCAGCCGGAAACCGAAAGTCGAACCTTCGCCTACTTTTGAGCGGACAAAAACCTTGCCGCCGTGGTGTTTTTCAATGGCGATTTTAACAAGGTGCAAGCCTAAACCCGTACCTTTGATGGTGTGCGTGGCGTTTTCTATTCTAAAGAATCTGTCAAAGATTTTTTCCTGATACTCGGGCGCAATACCCATACCCATATCTTCAATGGTTACTTCAAGGTAATTCGGGTCTTTTGCAATCTCCGCGCGGATTTTAACACGCGAGTTATCAGGCGAGTATTTTATTGCATTTGTAATAAGGTTAGATAAAACCCTCTCGATACTCTGCTCGTTAAAGGCAATATCAGGCAGCCCCGGCTCTTTTATGACCGAGAAGGTAATATTTTTTTCTTCCGCAAGGATTTTATGATCCTCAAGCGAGCGCTCTATAACGGGCATAATATTCTGCCTTGTCTTTTCAAGTTCGACATCGTTTTGAAGTTTTGAAAAATCCAGAATATCATTAACCATTTTATTCAAGCGGATAACTTCCTGATTTATGGTGCCGATGAATTCTTTCTGCTCATCGTAGTTAAAGTCTTTTCCGTAACTGTAGAGGGTTTCCGCATAACTTGTAAGAATGGTAACGGGCGTTCTTAATTCATGGGAGACATTGGATATAAAGTCATTTTTAAGCTTGTCCACCTCGGCTTCTTTTGTAATATCGATAAGTATTATAATATAGCCCATATAATCGTGGACTTTTGAGTACATAGGCGAAATGAGCGTTTTTATTACTCTGTTGTCGACATTTATATTAAACTCAAGCGGCTTTTTCTCCATAACATCAAGCGGAGTGTCTTTAAAAACGGCAATTTTTTCCTTAAAGCACATCTCGCCGTTTGTATCGCAATAGTTTTGAATAGATGTTCCCGAAAGCTCCATTGCAGTTGCGGAGAGGATTTTTTGCGCCGCAGGGTTGACTATTGAAACCTTGTCGTAATTGTCACACACGACAACCCCGTTTGCAATGCTCATCAAAACCGCCTCGAGTTTGTTGCGCTCAAGAGTAAGCTGGTCGACGTTTTGTTCTTCATAGGCATGCAGTCTTTTTGACATATCGTTAAATGCCGAAAAAAGCTCTTTTATCTCGCCCGAGGACTGCTTATAATCAAGCACCGTACCGAACCTGCCGTTAGAAATTTCTTTTACCCCGTGGTGCAAAAGCGTAAGTTCGCGCGTGATTAAGAAAGTATTTACGACAATAACTATGGTAAATATTATCCACACAAGGGTAAATACCAAAAGCATGGAATTTTTTGTCGTGCGCGCGACCACACTTGCCATATCGGCACTCAGACCTATTTCAACTATTCCCACAATTCTTCCGAAAGAATCCGTCATAGGAGAACTTACATTAATCCTTGTATCCTGTGCACGGCGGTTATAGGCGTCTGCCGTTGTATAGATTATTTTACCTTTTTCGTCTTTAAAAGTTATAAAAGAAATATCTTTATTACTTGTGAGGATTGAATTCGCATGCGTTCTTAAAAGGTTGTATCTGTACTCTTTAGGGGTATCTTTTGTAAGTTCATAAGTCTGTATGGCAAGTGTTTTAGTTAAAAGCTGCCCGAAGCTGCCGTATGAATCGTAGAGTTTCTGCTGGATTTTGCTTATGGCAAAAAACGCAACCCCTACAATGACAACGGTCGATATTAATAACCCCGTGATAATTAATTTATTTTGTGCTGTTAAATCGAACTTTACTTTGTTCATCTCGGCAACATTATAGCATAACAAAACTGTGTTATAATCCTTTTATGCAGAAAAAAATTATTACAACAAACAAAAAAGCATACCATGACTTCCTGATTTTTGATAAATTCAGTGCAGGTCTTGTTTTGACGGGCACCGAGATAAAATCAATCAGAAAAGGAGCGGTTAATCTCAAAGACAGTTTTGTTAAAATCGAAGATTCCGAAGCCTTTTTGTACAATGCACATATAAGTCTGTATGAGCAGGGAAACCGTTTTAACCATGAAGAAAAACGCGTAAGAAAGCTGCTTTTAAATAAAAAAGAAATACTCAAAATGCTCGGTAAAGTAAAGCAGGAAAACTACACTATAGTGCCTCTTGAAATGTATTTTTCGGGCAGATGGGCAAAAGTCGACATAGCCCTTGCAAAGGGTAAAAAACTCTACGACAAAAGAGAAGCCCTGAAGAAAAAAGACATACAGAGAGATATCTCTAAAGCCGCAAAGCACTAGTTTTTTATGGATTTGTCTGCGGGTCTACTATACTTTCAATTCCGGAAACATACGGTGCTATAATGCCTCTGCCGTTTTCAGGATTAAAATAGATATAGAACATATCGGATAATTTAACATTATCCCAGCTGAGATTCAAAAGATCTTCATCATCTTCATACTGCGCCGTTTTCCAGTCGCTTTTTGCGGTGGTTAACTTGCAAGGCGCCTTGTCGCCGTTGGCATCAACGTAATAGGTATAACTGTTTATCATATGAAATCTTATACCGTCGGTCGTATAAAAAACGGGGTTGCCCTCAGAATCGGTTTCTTCTCTCATTATCTGGAGTCTTTGTTTCATAAGCTGCACATATTCTTGGTTTTGTGCGTCCGTGCGCTCTTCATAATCTTCAGGCGCCATATCTTCCTGCAGTGCAAGCTGCTGAACCACATTACTTAAAGTCGTAAATGCTTTTTTTGCACCGGTACGATACTCGCTCTGGGTCGTTCTTGCAATAACTATAGGTATTGTAATTGCCGCAACTATACCTATTATGGCAAGCGTAATTAACACCTCTGCAAGAGTAAAGGCTTTTCTATCCGCAAAACAAATCTTCTTCATTAATGCACCCGAAATACAATGACTTATAAAAATATTATATAATATTTTCACAGAGCTTGCAACGGAAATTTTCCCGGCATCACAAAACAAAAAATAACCCTATAACCCGCCGTGCGGCTTTTTAAAGACATCGCGGGGCCGTGCGGAGTTTGACTCCACAATTTCATAGTATTCGTTTTTGTTAAAATCTATACCCCATTTTTTGGTATTCAGTTTTATTTTTTTTGGTTTTTTAGGTTTTTCCATTACATTTCAAGTTCAAGACGCATATTTTTATTTGTCACCCTGACAAGGAGTTTAAACTTGTCAATTTTAACAATGAAAAATGTCTTGTCATCCTGTTTTTCAGATATTCTGAATTTAATATCGTAATTTGAAATATATTCTCTGAATTGATAAATCAAAAATACATCGTCATTAATATAGCCAAAAAGCGCCTTTACACCCTGACGGTCAATAACCATAAAACCTCTGCCGGGAGCAATCTCAACGGAAGATAAAACCTCGGGCTCAATATAGGGCTCTTCAATTTCAACTTCGGAAGTTGCAGTTGAAACACTTGAGCGCTCGGGCTCAATGTCATAAGCTAAATCTTTAAATTCATCCTTAAAGGATTGAATGTCGTCATTTACAGCCTCATTGGCAGAGGGGGTAATCTCAGGTGCGGTATCGTTATTCAGAGCTTCAAGATCCGATTTTTCGGTTGTATCACTCAGGGTCGTATCCTGCTGCATATTTTCACCATGTCCTTTTTTACTTCTGTTTAATAAAATCAGCATTATAATTCCGACAATAGCCACAAGAGAGGCAATTATAAGTATCGGGTTGTCGATAATTATATAATAATAAGGCTTAAGACGCAAAAGTTTGTCTTTTAAAATTTCAACAAATGAAACTTTTGTTTCTTTTTTATCCAGAGTATCGGGTATCTGTGCAATGGTTTTATCAAGTTCGGGATTATTTGTTAAATCCTCGGTCACTATGCTGCTGTTTACTTCTTCGTCAATATTCCGGGGTATTTGAACTTCGGTACTCTGCTGCGCGGGAAGTTCCGCCGTAACAGGGCTTATGGGTACCTGTACCTGCTCTTTTTTGACAGGGGTTGTATCTTGCTTGCTCTGTGCAGGTTTTTGCACCGTCTTTTGTGCGCTCTGTACAGGTTTTGCAACAGGCGCCCCGGATGTTCGGGTTTGTTTTTTATCTTTCAGCTGAACGCTGCTTGTCTGCACATTTGCAGGTTTTTGCACCTGCTGTGCTTTTTGAGCCTGTGCCCTTTGTGCCGCAAGTCTTTGTTCTTCAAGTCTTTTTGCTTCTCGGGCTTTTCTCTGCGCTTCAAGCTGTGCCTGCCTTTGAGCCTGTGCCTGAGCCCTTTTTTGTGCTTCCTGCTGTGCTAAAAGTCTTGCCTGACGCTCCTGTGCCGCTTTTTGCTCCTGAAGTTTCCGTGCTTCAAGCTGTGCTTTTTGCTGCGCCTGTGCTTTTGCAGCTTCCTGCTGCTGTTTTAGTTTTTGCGCTTCAAGAGCTTTTTGCTGCTGAATCTGTTTTTGCTGTGCCTCATACTGCGCTTGACGCTCACGGGCCTGCATTTGCGCCTGTTTTGTATTAAAAGCGCTGTCTAACTGCGCAAGTTTTTTAGCGTCGATTGAAGGCGCCACAGACCCTGTCGAAGTGCTGAGTTTGGGCGTAATATTAACAGGTTTTGTTGTATAAATGCTTATTTTTGTATATCCGTTGTTTAAATCCTGCCCTGCATAGGGAAAAAGCTTAACCTCCGCGCTTTTTATATCGCCCGTGGGCGCAATCGAGCCGACCGAGTGAAAAGTCTCGGGCAGAAGCAGATAGTAGCTTGTGTTTGTTTTTTTAATAACTTTTATGGGCTCGCTGTAGGGCTTCTGGGTAAAAAGCCTGATATTATAGTCATTTGCGCCGACTTTTACAAAATCCGCCTTTAAAAGACTGTTTTTAAAATCGCTCTCTATTGAAAATGCACACGAGCCGAAAACTACTATCCCCGTTAGTATTAAAAGAAATTTTTTCATTATTGCTTTTATTCCTTGCCTGTTTTATTAAGGACTGATTAAAATTTAATTTTATATTATAATGTTTATATCAGCAATTATACAATGAATTAATTTTTGTGGCAAAGAAAGGGAATGAATGGAAAAAAAATGCGCGCAGTCTTTTAAATTCGGCTTTGTGGCTATAATCGCGCGTCCAAATGTCGGTAAGTCCACCCTTTTAAACAAAATAACGGGTCAGAAAATTGCAATAACAACCCCTGTGGCGCAGACCACAAGAAAAAACATAAAAGGAATCTATACCGATTCAAATTCCCAGATAGTCTTTATTGATACACCCGGTATCCACAAACCCCTGAACAAACTAGGCGAAGCGCTTTCAGAGCAGTCAAAGAGCGTACTTGAAGATACAGACCTGATTCTTTTTCTTTCAGATGTAAGCGGGCAAGCGGGCAGGGGGGATAAGTGGATTGTCGAAAATTATCTTAAAAACTTAAAAACACCCGTACTGCTTGTGTTAAACAAGGCTGATTTAATAAAAGACCTCGCAAAAAGAGAGTTGAACACTTATTCTTATAAATCTCTTTTTGAAATCCCGCCCGACACGGTTAAAATAAGCGCCAAAACAGGCAGAAATATAAACGACCTTATAGAAAAAATCAAAAACTGCCTTCCCGAAGGCGGAAAAATGTACGATGAGGATGAAGTCACAGACCAGACCATGCGTGAGATTGCAGCCGAAGTGGTGAGGGAAAAAATAATTTTTTCCACAAAAGATGAAATCCCGCACTCGGTCGCGGTAATTATTGAAAATTATAAAGAAGAAGAAAACATCGACAGAATAAGCGCACAGATTATCGTTTCAAACGATTCGCAAAAAAAGATTTTAATAGGCAAAGGCGGCTCAATGCTGAAGAAAATAGGCACCGCATCGCGCCTTGAACTTGAAAAAATCGCACAGAAAAAAGTTTTCCTTGAATTGTTTGTAAAAGTTGTCAAAAACTGGCAGAAAGATCCCGCTTTTATAAAAACTCTCGGACTTGATGTAAAGTAATTTTAAAATCAGGCAATTTTTTTCATTTGAAATACTTTATTAGTATATAAAAGGTATATAATTGCATTATGGAAAAAGATAAACTTACATTCATTGAAGAAAAGAAAATCGAAAAAGAGTCAAAAAAAGACCCGGATTTTCAATTTTCATCAAAGGCTACAAACCCCATAAAAGCAAGGTTTGCAAAGTTTCATCTTGACAAAAAACAGCTAAAGCCCGATGATTTAATTTAATATGCAATATATTAAAAACAGCGTGTTTTTATACCTCACCCCGCGCCAGCGCTCGCAGCTGGTGAGTTTTTTGCGCTCATTTGCAAAAAAACACCCGAAAATGAATGCCATCGAACTTCTGGATAAGTTTATAGAAGAAGAAAACTACTACAATGACGTGGGTTCCGCGCATTTTGAATTTGCGCTTGAAAATTTTTCAAACGATGAATTTTTGTCAGATATAAAAAAATTTTTTGAATATATTTTTTGGGAACTAAAACAAAAAGAAGCCCAAAAACCGCTTATAGAAAGACAGAAGGCTCTTCAAAAAGAAGCAAGAAAACGTGCCAATGATTTTAAAATGTCCAAATTAAAACCCACAAAAAAACAGCTGTGGTATTATGAAAAAGTGGCAAAAGCCCACAACGTACCTCAAAAACCGCTTGAAGGCGCAACAAGACTGGACTTGAAAAACTGGATAATGGAGATAATCGAACCGAAAACACAGGGGGGAGAAGATTTTGATGAATGAAACGCTCAATGAAGTTAAAAAAATCCTCACGGACGCGGGCATTGACGAGGCAAGTGTCAAAGCACGCATTATCCTTCGCGAAGTAGGGAACATGAGCGTTGAAGATATGCTTTTACAAAAAGAAGTCAAAAACAAAGACGAAGTGCTTGCCTTTGCGCGCAAACTCGCCGATACGGGCGCACCCATACAGCACCTTCTGGGTTATGCGGATTTTATGGGCGAAAAGTTTATTGTAACGCCCGATACCCTTATCCCGCGCGATGAAACAGAGCTTCTTGTAAACTGTGCACTTGATAAAATTAATAAAATCAGTCAAAAAAAACAGGACACGATAAACGTACTCGATATAGGCACAGGCAGCGGGTGCATTGCCTGTATGATAGCTAAAAACGCTCCGCAGACAGAGGTTCTGGCGCTTGATATAAGTTCAAACGCACTTCAGACAGCACTTGAAAACGCGCAAAAACTGGACTTGATTAAAAAAGTCGTATACCGAAAATCCGACCTTTTCAGTGCGCTAAGAAAAGGCGAAACCTTTGATGTCGTAGTGTCAAATCCGCCCTATATCTGCAAAAAAGACTACGACAACCTTGATAAAACCGTGCGGGATTTTGAACCGAAAAGTGCACTTTTGGCACAGGATGAGGGCATGGAATTTTACAAAAAAATCATTAAACAGGCTGCAAAATATGTAAACTACGGCGGCTATATAGCATTTGAATGCGCAAAGGGGCAGGCGCGCGAAGTATGCATACTCCTTGAGCGAAACGGCTTTCAAGTAAGTGACGTCATAAAAGACCTCTCGGGAGTTGACCGCGTGGTTGCGGCTCAAATGGTGCTTATGAGTGATAATACAGAATGCTTTTCAATTTAGCGATTTTATCGCTTAAAATATCCGTCAGCAGCCTTACTGCGCTTTCACCCACATCTTGCGCATAACAAAAAAGCGCCGCAACCGTTGTAATTTCATCAATCAATTTTTCCACTTCAACTTTGTCCATAGGTTCTCCTTTAAGATATGTTAAAATTTTATCAATGTATTTAACTATAAATAAAGATATTTGTTGAATATTATAAAATATATCAACTGATATGTCAATCATTCAATAAATAAGTATAATTATATTTATGAGCGCAAAAGAACACATTAAAATTCTTATGGCTAAAGAAAATATCACAATGAAAGAACTTGCCATGCTTTTAAGTGAAAAGACCGGCAAAAACATCAGCCTGAGCAACTTTTCGGCAAAACTAAACAAAGGCTACCTGCGTTTTGAAGACGCTGAAGCTATTGCGGAAATTTTAGGGTATGAAATTCAGTTTGTTAAAAAGGGTCAGGCAAGTGAAAATATTTCATAGATTTCATCATCGCTTAGTTCGGTGATGATTTTTTCGCCTGCGAATACTGCAGCGTCAGCGAGTTCGCGTTTGTCTTTTATTATTTTATCGATTTTTTCTTCAAATGTTGAAAGAGTTATAAACCTGTGTACCATAACGTTTTTATCCTGTCCGATACGGTAAGTCCTGTCTGTTGCCTGATCTTCAACGGCAGGGTTCCACCACAGGTCGTAGTGGATAACGTTTGACGCGGATGTAAGGTTCAAACCCAGACCTCCCGCCTTAAGCGAGAGAATCATGATTTTTTTGGATAAATCTTCGCTGAATTCCCCTATCATCTGTTCTCTTTGTTTGACATTCAACGAACCGTGGAAAAAGAGCGGATCAAAGTTAAATTCATCTGCAATAATTTTTTCAAGAATCGTGCCCATTTCTTTGTATTGCGTGAATACAAGCGCTTTTTCATCGTTTGAGATGATATTGTGCAGAATGGATACGAGTTTTTGCGTTTTGCCCGAGGCGCCCTGACTCATATCGCCATGTTTTAAATAGTGGTAAGGGTGGTTACATACCTGTTTTAAGGAGGTAATAAGTTTGAAAATCGCACCGCGTCTGTTGATACCGCCGCCCGAGTTTGCAATGTCATTCATTGACTGATTTAAAACACGCTCGTACAGCGCCGCCTGAGTCTTTGTCAAATAGCAGAACTCATCCAGCACTACTTTTTCAGGCAGGTCGGAGATAATTGTCTTGTCTGTTTTCAGGCGCCTTAGCATAAAAGGCGAGATTGCTTTTTTGAGTTTTTGCGCGCGTGTGGTTTCTTTAAACCTTTCAATGGGCACGGAGTAGTTTTTGCTAAAGTCGTTAATTGAGCCTAAATAGCCTTTGTTTATAAAGTCAAAAATGCTCCAAAGCTCGCTTAAGCGGTTTTCAACAGGTGTGCCCGTCATTGCGATTCTCATGTTCGCTTTGATTGTTTTTACTGCCTGAGTTTGGCTTGTGGATGGGTTTTTAATGTTCTGCGCTTCATCAATTACAAATAAATCCCAGCTGTGCTTTTTAAACTCTTCAAGGTCAATTCTTAATATTGCATAGGTTGTAAGGATAACATCACAGTCCATGCTGAATTCACGGTTAAAACCGTGATAAATATACGTTTTAAGGCTCGGTGCAAATGTTTCAAGTTCACGCTCCCAGTTGCCCATAAGAGTGGTCGGGCACACAACAAGCACAGGTTTTTTAAGTTTATTTTCCTCTTTTAATTTTAAAATAAGGCTTATAACCTGAATTGTCTTACCGAGACCCATATCATCGGCTATCGCACAGCCAAAACCCTTGGTAACGTTAGTATACAGCCATCTGAAACCGATTTCCTGATAGGGGCGCAGCGTGCCTGTAAGGTTCTTTGGAAGGGAAATTTCCTCAACTCTTGTAAAATCGGAGATAATGCGCGCAAAGGCTTCATCGTAGTCAAAATCATACTCATCAATCTTGCCCGAGAGCGCATGGTGCAAAAGCTGCATTTTGTTCATCACAAAATCAGGCTTTTTCTTTAAGCGCTCAAGCAGTTTTTGTGTTTCATCGCGGTCGATAAGAATGTATTTGTCTTTGTATTTAATAAGCCCGTTTGTATCTTTAGCGAGTTTCTGAAACTCTTCCGCCGACATTTTTTCACTCTCACCCAGAGCCACCTCGATTGAAAAATCCATAATCTCATCAAGCGAGATTGTGGAATTTGTATTGAGATTTAACAGCTCCTGAATATCGCCGAGGCGTTTTTGCTTGATTTTAGCGTTAATTGAAGCACGCGGGATAATAACATTATCCATTCCCTCGGGCAGATTCACTTCCATGCCTGCCTGCGCAAGATAGTAAGTAATCTGCGTAATAAGCTTGTAAACACCCGACAAATCAAGCTCTAAAGTAACATCTTCAAGGTCTTCAATGTATTTTGTAGCCCAGTTGATTTGCTTTTCAATAAGCGTTTTTTGCATTTCATCAAGGTCATCAAGGTTTATTATCTCATTTTTAACCTTGTCTTTGGCAAGAATGCGCATTAAAAACTTCTCATCGTCGAGTTTTTCAATATTAAAGACCGGAATAATGTCATAAGTTCCTAAAGACATTTCATCAAGCCAGCTTTGAATATCAAGACCTAAATCACTGCCCTTGAAAATTCTTTTGTGAGAAGTGTTTTTAGTAAAGTATATCGCAGCTTTCAGATCTTTGAATTTGTAGTGCTTAACACCTAAGAATGTAAATATAAGGTAATTTAAATACCTGTCAATGAGTTTTTTTGTGGTTTCTGAGTCAAGAAAATCATTCTCAACAACACTTTGATAACTCCTTAAGTAGTCTTTATTTTTAAAATAAGGCTCCCAGACTATGGAAAACGTATCTTTTTTAAACTTTACCGCGGGGATGAAGTTTAGCTTTTCAACTGTTTTTTTAACAAACTGAAAAAGGTTAAAGTAGAACCGATAATTCTGTGTAACATCATCCGCAAGCTCTTGATTTTCATCAATGCCCGTAAAGTATTCAAAGAGCATATCAAGCGTGATGTCATAACCGTATTTATCTTCATTGTCAAAGTTTTTATACTGCGCTTTAAGCCTGTAGAGCGAACCTTTTGACTTCAGATAATATTCAAAATTATAAGGCGGGGTAATAAAAATCTCAGCCGTGTTATCTTTTGCCTTAAGGATAATATCCGTTGTGCGAAGAATCTGATTTTTAGTATCAAAAGTGTCTGAAAACTCTTCCTCTATAAGTTCGTAGATAAGCGAGAGCGTATAGCGAAAGTCTTTATTCTTTTGAGAATAAGGGTTTTGATCCAGATTCAAAAGAAGTTTTTCGATATCGTTTTTCTTAAAAGTAAGATTGTCCGCAACTATCATCTTATTTATTTTAATATAAACAAAATTTGTTGTATAATTTTTTTATGAAATTTGCAGTGAGAATTATTAAAAACACCTTTCACCCTCTTAAAGTTCCCGACGGAGCAAATCTGCACCACGGGCAAAAAGTCCTTGTCAGAACGGAAAAGGGCGAAGAGGTCTTTAGTGTTTTTATAGTAAATTCTCAAATCATGCAGCAGTGGCAAAAGTTCAAACCCGAGGCGCTGCCTTTAATCCGCACCATTAATGAAAATGACCGCGCAGCCCTTGAGGAGCAGAAAAAACTTGAAGTCGAAGCGTTTTTTAAGTGCAAAGCACTCGTTGAAAAGCGCGGACTTGTTATGAACCTTGTTCAGACCCGCTACACTTTTGACAGGAAAAAAATTACTTTTTACTACACGGCGCCCGAGAGAGTGGATTTTCGCGAACTTTTAAAAGACCTCACACAGGAATTTAAAAGGGTGAGAATAGATTTAAGACACATAGGCGTGCGGGATGAAACCTCAATTTTAGGCGGTCAGGGCGTTTGCGGACAGGATTACTGCTGCTGCAGATTTTTAAAGAAATTTGAATCGGTAAATACAAAACTCGCACGCGATCAGGGAATTCCCATGACTCCGGGGAAAATTACGGGCGCTTGCGGCAGACTTTTATGCTGCTTAAACTACGAATACCCTAACTACCTTGAAGCCGCAAAAACCCTGCCTCCCATTGGCTCGGGCGTTATGACACCCGACGGCGTCGCCAAAGTATTTTCGCTCAATTTTCTTAAAAAAACCGTATCGGTCAAGCTTGAGGACGGCAAAATCAAGGAATATTCAAAAGACGACATCGAGATGATTGATCAGGAAGTAAATATTGAAATCGACCCCTCGCAAAACGCACTAAATTACCATGAGG
This sequence comes from Candidatus Galligastranaerophilus faecipullorum, assembly GCA_018713115.1. GTDB lineage: Bacteria > Cyanobacteriota > Vampirovibrionia > Gastranaerophilales > Gastranaerophilaceae > Galligastranaerophilus > Galligastranaerophilus faecipullorum. The sequence goes on along the minus strand of DVFS01000021.1, from coordinate 33,612 downwards.
AAGGCGAAACGGTGGATTTAAAATCACTGGATAACGATAAAAACAGTTCAACGGGAAATATATAATGATTGAAACAAAAGAAATTTCTTCAAAAAAACTCGCAAGTGTGATTGCACGTATTTTAGACGACTCAAAAGCGCTTGATATTGTGATTTTAAACGTGGCAAATGTCTGTGTACTCTCCGACTATTTTGTAATAGCCTCGGCACAGAGCTCAACCCAGGTAAAAGGCTTAACCGCAACGGTGCGCGAAAAGATAAAAGAACATTTCGGCAGAATCCCCGCAGGCGATGAAAACGACGTTAAAAACCGCTGGAACCTGCTTGACTACGGCGATGTGGTAGTACACATCATGCACAGTGAACAAAGAGAAACCTATGCACTTGAAAAATTCTGGAACCATGCCTTCAAACTCGAGCGCGAAGAATGGGAAGAGGAATCAAAAGAATTTGCAAAATATGAATAAACTCAAAACCCCTCTTGATTCAAGAGGGGTTAAAAGTTTTATGTATTTATTGTGCTTAAGCTTCTTGTTGCTGTTCTTCTTCAATCTCGATTGATTCTTTGATTGTTTCGGAAGCGGTAACTTCTACATTAAGTTTTGCTTTTACTTTAGAAGAAAGTTTAACCGTCATAACAAAGCTGCCGATGTGGTTAATCGGGTTATCCAGAATGATTGATTTTCTGTCAACTTCGATACCTGTCTTGTTAAGAAGCTCTTCGGCAAGTTTTTTTGTTGTAATTGTACCGAAAAGTTTTCCTGATTCACCTGCTTTTGCACTGAGCGCAATAAGCTCGGCCGCTTCAATTTTTTGAGCTTTTTCTAAAGCTTCCTGATGAAGTTTTTCGGATTTTGCTTTAATTCTTGCTATATTTCTTTCTCTTGCCGCAAGCGAGCCTTCGGTTGCAACTTCAGCTACGTTGTTGGGCAAAAGAAAATTTCTTGCATAACCGTCTTTAACATTGACCAAATCGCCCGCTTCGCCGAGGTTTTGGACATCTTTTTTTAATATAACCTGCATGGTTTTCTCCTTTTTGACTTGTGTTTGTAAACAATTTTAATTAAAACATTACAGAAACACAAGTATTGAGCTTAATTTTCCTTAACTTTAGCTTTTTTATGTTTTTTTGAGGGCTGAACATCCTTGTCGTCCCGCTCTTCGATGTGTTCTTTAGAAGACTCTTCATCCCCGTCATTATCATCATCCGAAGCTTCGTCATGCTCATCCTGCTCATTGTCATCAGATGTATCGGATTCTTTTGAATCATCCTGCAAAACTTCGCCGTCCTGAACGCCTGCAAGCACTGCGGCTCTTTCCTTTATAAGTTCTTCAAGCTCTTCGACAATTTCCTGAGCCTTAGCCTGTGTTTTAATAGCCTGTTCTTTAACAGCCTCGTCTATTTCATCATCTGTCTTAGCGCGCAGAACGGGAATGGCAAGGTTCAGCGTTGTAGCATCATCAAGCGCATTGATTTCAAGGTCAAAGCGCTCTTCATCAATTTCCATGTATTTTGAAATAGTAGACACAAGCTCTTCTTTGAGCATTTGCATGGCGCGCTCGGAAAAACCTACCCTGTCTTGCATAAGCACTGTTCTGAGCCTGCTTTTGGCAACGCTTTTTGTTTCGTCATGTACATTCTGGCTTACAAAGAAACTGAGGACTTTGTTGTATAAATCCGAAAAAATATCTCTCATATTAAGCCTTCACTTTCTTTGAAAAGAATTTTTTAATCTTTTCCATAATGGTTCTGGGCTGGTCTATATCAAGGAAAGGCACTTCTTCGCCCTGAATTCTTTTTGCTACGTTCATATAAGCTTTGCCCGCAAGCGAGTTTTCATCATTTACAATAGGCTCGCCTTTGTTTGTGGAAGTGATAACGCCCGTATCCTCGGGAATTACACCGATAAGGTCGCATGAAAGAATCTCTACCACATCCTCTACACTCATCATGTCATTTGTTTTAATGAGATTAGGACGCACGCGGTTGACAAGGAGGCGGTATTTTTCAACTTCTTCTTTTGCTTCAAGAAGACCTATAATTCTGTCTGCGTCGCGAATAGCGCTCATCTCGGGCGTAGTCACGACAATTGCCTCATTTGCACCTGCAACGGCATTCTGGAAGCCCTGTTCAATACCTGCGGGGCAGTCAACCAGAATGTAGTCAAAATCTTCTTTTAGCGTATCACAGATTTCTTTTAACTGTTCCGCCGTAACTGCCGACTTATCACGTGTTTGCGCTGCTGCAAGCAGACAGAGGTTGGGGTTTTTCTTGTCTTTTACAAGCGCCTGTTTCAATTTGCAGCGCTCTTCGACAACATCTACAATGGTGTAAACAATGCGGTTTTCAAGCCCCAGGAGCAAATCAAGGTTTCTAAGACCGATATCGGTATCTATTAAAACAACTTTATTGCCGTCTTTGGCAAGAGCGGTGCCTATGTTGGCAGAAGTTGTCGTTTTACCGACGCCGCCTTTACCCGAGGTGATTACTATTACAGAACCTGTCATTTATTTTTGCTCCTTTTTAATTAATTTTGAATAATACGATTGAATCATCCACGATTCTGGCTTCTTCGGGAGTAAATACCGAAGATTTGATTATATAGGGGATATTTGTGCCGTCAGGACGCCTTGAGTAGCAGTTTGCAATCCTTAGCTGCACGGCATTCATTTTAAGCGCGCGGATTTTAGCGTCGCGATTGCCTTTCATGCCTGCATGCGCAATTGAGCCGAGCACACCCCATACTGTAATATCGCCCGTAGCTTTAATTTCGGATCCGGGGTGGCAGTCGCCTATTATAACAATATTTCCGTCAAACTCTAAAACCTGTCCCGAGCGCAAGGTCTGATTGACATAAATTGTCTGTTTTGAATCAACAACAACGGGCTCATCGGTCGGAGGCGCGTAGTAGTCAACTTCTTCCCATGTTTGTTTATCTTCTTCGTTCTCGTCATAGGCTTTTTTGTAAGTTTCCATGACCTGTTTTTCATCTTCATTAAACTCTATAGGTTTAAATTCTTCAAAACCGCTGCCTTGAGAATCAGAAATATTATTCCCGCCCGTATCTGCCGCCTCGCCGTTACCGCCAAGGTCTTGAGGCAAGCCGTTTCCTTTTAGTTCCGAAGGTTGAATTTCATTTCCGAATTCGCGTTCAAAAGTTTCATGCACAATTTCAGAAATATTATTCCCGCCCGTATCGGAAACCTCGTTATTGCCGTTATAATCACTTAAAGGCGCATTGGAATCAGTATCGCGGGGCCCTATTTCAAAACCTATTTCCCGTTCTTCCTTCTGATACGGAGCGCTGTAAGGCGGTGTTTGAACTTTTATACCCATATTTTCACAAATGTTTCTTGTGGCCTCGTTCGCACTTTCTATAAAGTCAAGCTCTGAAGCATAACTTGCAATAAGAGATTGAATAGATAGCATTTGAGCCTGATTCAGGGAAATATCCCCGAGTTTAAGGCCGATTTTTCTCTCTCTTGAATCGGGAACTTCAAAAGCGGCTGAAACATTTGTAATAATCTCGCCGGTATTTGTACATCCCGTTAAATCTATAACAAATAATTCGCTGTTCATAATTAATCCCTGCCAATCTTCTCAATATCAACAATAGCGTAAATTTGAGAGAATTACAATTAAATATAAAGCGATGTAAAAAAAATTTAGCAATTTTTTTTGTGTTTGTGCTTTATAATTGTGGAAAGAATGTAAGAAAATGCAAGTACAAAAAACCGGCAACAATGTTTCATATAGAGGGAGCGCGCAAATCGGCGGTAAATATTTAAAAAACGAAGCCGAAACTACGACAGATACTAACGTTCAGGTACAAGACAAAACTCCGGACACAAAAAATAAAGAAGCAAAAAAAGAATTCTCCCCTGCTGCCGCCTTGGGCGCACTTGCGGGAGCGCTTATTCCCGTTTTTGCAATAAGCAAAGCAACAAAGGGTAAACTAACTTTTGACATATTTGAGAACGACTCGCTTAAAAAAGATCTCGCAACAGTTCTTACCGTAAGCACCTCGGCAATTTTGGGCGGACTTCTGGGCGGACTGACGGATGCCAAAACACCCGAAGATAAAAAAGCAAAAGTCAAAGAGTCGCTTTTTGACATAACAACCGTTGCGATTCCGACAACTATTGCAACGTCTATTTTAGGCATTGCCAAAAAAATGAAAGTTAAAAACATCGCGCCTAAAATCATAGCCCCGCTTGCAGGCATAGGGCTCGGCATGCCTCTTGCCCAGAAGGCCTCGGGTGTTATAGACAAATTTTTAAACAGAGATAATCCGAATTTTGAAGCAAAAGAAAGAAAACTCAAACCGCAGGATTATATTGTGCATATTGACGACCTGCTGGCACTTCTGATTATTTCAAAAGTACCTTTTGCAAATAAAATACACGCAGATAAAATCCTGCCCTTAATATACGCCTGGTGCGGATTTGAGTCGGGTTCAAAAACCGCCGGCTCAAAGGAAGGTCATTAACTTACTCTTATTTCTTTTGAAGCGCTAACTTCATCAAGATTTTCTTCAAAATGTTTTTTGAACTCTTCTTTGGCATTTAAAAGAGTTCTTGCGGTTTTGCTTGAAGTATAGAGTTCTTTTATGAAGGGGTTTTTGCTTTTGAGGAAGAATTTTTCCACGTTTGCAAGAAGATATTCCCTGTCTAAATCGAGAGGTTCGCCGTTTTTATCCCTTATAAATAAAATAAGATTTTTCTCATCAAGCCCCATTTGTATGCCTTTTATAAGCATGGTTTTGTTATAGCTTAAACCGCTGTAGTGATTAAGGGGATTCTTCTCTCTGGACTGGGCATTTGACATAATATTTTCACCAATCATATAAAGGATTTCTCTGCCCGTAACACGGCTGAGCATAATATTTGCATCTTCATTTCTGATACCGTTCAGCGTCAGGAGAATATTTATATTATTCACCTCTCCGCCCTCTTTTGTTTTAAGCGGGCCCCTTATAGCGCTTGCATTGAGCGCAAAAAAATCTGTTTCGGGTATTCTTTTTTGGATTCTGTTTAAAATAACATCCGTTATATAATTTGCAAGATAGCTGTTTTTATACCTCACGCCCTTCAATTCAAGGTCGCAAATACCGTCACGCGCGGGGATTGAATAGCTTTGTTCAATGTCTTTTTTAAATACACGCTCATAAAAATCCTGCATTTCGTTAGCGCCGCTCAAGCCTTTAGGGTAATATGCGCGTGTTTTAATACCGGATAAATCCCCGTTATCATCAAAATTTATTTTTACGTTTTCAAATTTTTTAAAATTCTGAAAGAGTTTAACAATAAGGGTGGAGCCCTTGAGTTCGTCGTAGTCTAAATGCTCATGGGCGCTCAAGATAACATTCACGGGCAGTTTTTGTCTTAAAAGTTCATCCTGAAAAGTGCCGCCGAAATGATCAAGCAGAACAACGACACCCTTGGGATTTTCTTCTTTAAAGTCTTCAATTTCTTTTTTAACCGCATTTATTGAGTTTTTAACCTCATCAGGGGTAATTTTCGACTGCGGTTTATACACATCATCCGAAAACTTTATCCCCTCAAGTTTTTTATTGTAATAACTCATATTACCCGGCGACACACCCAGAAACAAAACCTTGTGTACAAGAGAGGGATCTTTATCATCCTGAATTTCAATTGTTTTTGAACGGAGGGCATGGCGCTTTAGCACATCCGAACTTTCAAGGTCAACATTTGTGGAAACAATTTGAGAATTAAGTTTTCGAACACACTTTGAAAATTCTTCAAATCCGGCATCCAGTTCATGATTTCCGATTGTAAAAATTGAAGTTATTGACTTTGACATGCGGGAAAACATTTTCATAAGTTTGTTAAAAAATAAAAGCTGGTACTTTTGCGAATTATAATCAGGATTTGATTTATAACCCTTTACATTCCCTGCCATAAACCAGTCGCCCGCAACGGCTACAATGTCTTTTTTTCCCTTTCCCTCTTTTAAAAAAATGTCGTCTTTGTTTTTCTCTATTTCTTCCCAGAAACTGCCTATATCCTCAAGCTGGCCGTGAGTGTCCGAAAAGGCGGTTATACTCATCTGCGCGCCTTTAAAAGAAAAGTGATACGGCTGTATGGAATTAATCTTCATTGTATTTTCTAAAAACCCGTAAAGAAAATTTGTTTACACAGGTTTGATTATGCTAAAATTTCTACCATGAAAAAGTTTTTTATACTACTTTTATTTTTACTGTACGGGGTTTTAAGCGTTTATGCCATAGAAGAAGAGGGCTTAGAGGACATAGGCATTGCAAAATATGCCGTAATTGAGGCTAAGGCTGATTTTTCGCCCGTAAGAGAAGCGCCCGATGAAAACGCAAAAAGGTTTTTACACTTAAGGAAAGGTTTTGTCGTATATGCCGATAAAGAGTACAAAAACTTTTACAGAATTGACCTTGGAGAAGATAAATACTACTGGATGGAGAAAAAATATGCGGACATTCAGGCAATAATACCCGAAAAACGCATCCAGAAAGCCGAACAAATAAAAATCAGCGAAGATAAAAAGAAATACAGCATTTTTATTCCGCTTGAAATACAAAATTCATACTCTTTTAAAGAAGTCCCCGACGGGCTTGAGTTTTATCTTTATGACACAGACGCAAAAAATGCCGAAATTAAAAACAAGCCGCATTGTTTTACTTTTTCGTACCCGAAAAATAATATTTTAAAGATCAAATACATAACCCCCGCGCTTTTTGGTTATGAAGTTTTTGCACATAAAAAAGGGCTTATTGTTGAAATTAAAAAACCGCCCGAAATAAACCGCAAAAAACCTCTAAAAAATATTAAAATCGTGCTTGACCCCGGCCATGGCGGAGTTGACCCGGGTGTATACGCCCCGGGTATTAAAGAAAAAGATATCAATTTAAAAGTGTCAAAACAAATAAGAAACGCGCTCAAAAAAAGAGGTGCAAAAGTCTATATGACAAGGAAAAAGGACAAATACATCTCCCTGTATGACAGAGTGCATTTTGCGCAGGAAAAACAGAGCGATATACTTTTGAGCATACATCAAAATTCAACACCTCAAAAAAATCAACAAAAACACGGCACGGGTACTTATTACTATAACAATCAGGCACTTGCCCTTGCATCAAATATACAAAAAATAACTACCGGCGAAACAAAACTCAAAGACGACGGCATAAACCGGGCTTCTTTTGCGCTTACCCGCCCGACATACCCCGTATCCGTACTTGTGGAATGTGTTTATTTGACAAACAAAGAAGATGTACAGAAAATCACGAATAAAAAATTTCAAAAGTCTTTTTCACACGCACTCGCTAAAGGTGTAGAAAATTATCTGAGATATTTAATCGTATTTTAATTTTCTTTTAATGCGCCCAGAAAAGCTACATTAAGCCAGAAAAGAATCTGAATCTGGGGGCGGAACCAGACAGTATCAAAAAGTCCGTGTGTCATAACGGGCAAAATGCTTAAAATTAATGAAAATACAACGATTTTAGTTCTCTGAGGAGCATTTTTTATAACCCTGAAGCAATCTCTGCACCACATAACAAGGAAAGTAACAAAAGCGACAAGGGCAAAAATACCGCTTTCAACGGCTATTTCAAGGGGGACACAGTAAGACCCGAGGGCGTCAAAGCCCGAGCGCATATAAAGCCCGTAAATTTCCCTGAAGTTTTTGTTACCCACTCCTATACCGAGGAAGGGATTATCAAGAAACATTTTAAAAGATGAAGCATAGACATTCATCCTGAAAGCAATTGAAGAGTCGCCGCGAAATTCAAATATAGATAAAATGCGGTTTGTAATCGCGGGATTTGACATTATAAAAACAAGCGCCGCGCAAATAAGCGTAAGCGCGAGATTTTTATACCTTTTTCTTATGGCTTTAAAGCCGCCGAGGTAATTTTGGATATAGTATACACATCCCAGTGCAAAAATACCGTAAAAGGCAGCAATGCCGAGGTATCCTCCGCGCGAGCCCGTGTAAATTATTGCAACGGTAGATAAAAGCATTAAAATCAAAAATCCCAGAAACCGCTTGTAGTGCTTGTTTAAAAGGTTAATCATTGAAAGACACCACAGCGAAAAGAGCCCCGCAACAAGATAACCCGCAAGCAGATTGGGATTATAGGGCTTAAGCGTACCGTATGCACGTGAAATCACCTGTGTCGGGTCAAGATTTGTCGTATCCTGCCAGCCTGCAATTGCAAGGATTCCTGAATTATTTTGAATAACCGCTATTATGCTCTCGAAACTGACAAGACCTGAAATTGCAAGTATAGTGGGCAAAATCTTTTCTTTATTGTCAAGAAAATAAGAAAGCGCGCTAAAGTAAAAATACATATAAACCGCGGTTTTCATAAAGCCTTTAAGACTGAGCGCAAAAAGGGTGGAGCCGAACAAACTCAACACCACAAAGGCAAAATAAACCATTATGGCTTTATCAAAAAGCGAGATTTTTGTCCTTGCACCTTTTTTAATAAAGAGTTTTATGCTTTGCAATATACTGAAACACAACGCAAATACACCTATATACCCCGACTCGCAAAAAGCACAGGACACAAGAGTCAGCATTAGAAAAATGTATATTAAAGAGTCTATATTTTCAAAAAACATAGACTCGCGCGCAAGCGCGGCAAACCCGGTATTCTGCACGCGGTGCAAAATACCGTTTTTAAGGCTTATAAAAATACTTTTTGTACCGGGTTTTCTATTGAACATCCTGGTTTTGGTTTACCTGTTTTTCCAAGTCGTCATTAATTGTTTCATCCGGCTTTGCCACAACCGTAATGTTTGAAACAATGCCGTTTAATTTATAATCCGCACCTTCAAGTGTAATAGGCAGACCTATTTTGATTTTGTTGCCGCCCACAACCGCGCCGTCGCGGTCTTTGGTGATTTTTGCCTTATCTACAACAGTCACAAGAAAATCATACTGATAAGGAGCCGTAACATCATCCACAACGGTAAAAGGCTGCTTCATGTTAAGTGTCGGAACTATGGCTTTTTTTCTGTCGTATTTAACGTCTTTTATTTTAAGTTTTGTGTAAGGAACATTCCTGATTGTGATAAATGTTTCATCACCCGCTTCAAAGATATTATTTGAAGCACTGATGGTTACACTCCTTAAAAAGACTTCTATCTCGACATCCGCCGTTGTTTCAATCTGGTTTGAAGAAGTGGCTCTTTTGCCAAACATAGTAAGCACGCCGACTAAAAGCGCCACTATTAAAACACCTATTATAATAAGGTCAAAAGTTCTCAGTTTTTTAAGAAATTTCATATATTTCTTCTCCTTTTAAATTTTCAAGTTCGGATTTTAAATCTTCAATACTTACACTATGACATCCGAAAAACCTGATGACAATACTTGCCGCAAGATTTCCGATATACATCGCCTCGTATCCGCTGCATCCGGCGCACAGGGCAAGCGTAAAAGCAGCTACAACGGTATCGCCCGCACCGGTTACATCAAATACTTCTTTTCTGTTAAAGGCTTCGACTTCAAAAAATTCCACATTTGCGCCTTTTTTCTCAAAAAGCGCCATGCCCTTTTCTCCGCGTGTCAGAAGAACCCTGTCGAGATTAAGTTTTTGCACAAGGGCGCACCCCGCATCTTTAAGGGTTTTTTCATCCTTGAAGAAATATCCCGAATACTTTTCACAATCAGGCTGGTTTGGCGTAATAGCACTTGCGCCTGTGTATTTATCAAAGTTTTTCTGAACATCGGCAACAATTATTTTATTGTGTTTTTTTGCCTCGTCAATTGCTGTTTTTACAATATTTTCGGTTAAAAATCCCAGATGATAATCGGATAAAATTATCCCGTCAAACAAAGGAACCGCTTTTTTTATATTTTCAATGGCAAGCGCTTCGGTTTTCGGACTGAGCGGGTCAGTTGTCTGCCTGTCAATTCTTACTATCTGCTGTGTAATACTCTGCGAGCAGGAGCCTGAAATGCGCGTTTTGGTAGTGGTTTTTCTTTCTTTATCCATCACCATATAGCTTGTGTCGATATTTTTATCCTGAAGAGCCTTGAGTAAAACTCCTCCGTAGTAATCATCCCCGAAAACACCTATAGCCGCAGCCTTACCGCAGTTAAGGGCGGAAATGTTGTGTGCGGCGTTAGACGCCGTGCCGAGAATTATTTTGGTTTTTGAATGTTCAAGAATCAAAACAGGGGCTTCACGCGAGATTCTCTGTGTTGTGCCAAAGACCATTTCATCTATGCCAAAATCGCCTATAACGAGAATCTTCGGCTCCTTCAATCTGTCTAACTTTTTTAATAATTCCTGTTTATCCATATACATTGCAACTTTTATTCTAACATAAAAATGAAATTAAGCCCAAAAGTAAATTTTATGCTAAAATGAAAAATAATAATTATCGGGGTTTAAAAGTGGAAGAAAATTTTGATATTGATAAACACATAGACAAAATTAAAAACCAGATGGGCGAAGAATACAAAGATGTTTTAGACCCGGATAATTCCATATTCAGAAATGAAAATTCATCCGATGAAATTCCAAAAGATATTATGGGGTCAATCCCTGTTAACGAACCTTCTCTCGACAATTACAGCGAAAGTGCGGATGAACAAAACATCGGAAATGATATTGAAAATACGGAAGCACTTGAAATGCAAAATGATGACAACCAAAACGATAGCTGGCAGGATCCTTTTGCATCGGGTGAAAATGACGCCGTTAAAAAATATGTAATTTACATAGCAAAAGATTTTGTTCCTTATTTTGATGAAATGGATACAGACGGCAGAAGCGCATATGTAAATGAAGCTCTGCAGCTTAAAATCGACCTTGAGGGCAAAGACAGAAAGTGGCATTTGTTCAAAAGAATTTTAAGACATATAATAGTATCTGTTTTTACCCTTATAATAGCTGTCCCGTCGCTTTTCTGGCTTGCTGACAAATCAATTAAAGCTACCGTTCAAAACTATAGCTATGTACAGGAAAATTTTGAAAAACTTTACAAAGAACGCGTTGACAGAGAAAGAACCATACAAAAAATCAAAACAATGCGCCTTGGACTGTAGATATTAATTAATATCTACAATGCTTACCCCGTCGCCTCCCTCGCCGTCTGCGCCCGGGCGGAATTTGGCAACATAAGGAGAAGATTTAAGGTAATTTCTCACCGCACTTTTGAGCGCACCCGTACCGTGTCCGTGCACCACCACAATTTCTCTTAAATTTCTCAATGACGCCATATCAAACTGTTTATCAAGATAATCTATCGCATCTTCCGCTCTCATGCCCCTGATATCCAGCCTGTTTGAAAGGCTCTGGGTCATATCGTCAAAACTTACGGAAATCTTTTTAAGCGCCTTATTTATCTTCTTATCCGTTTTTGCCAGTTTTTCCGCATCTACCTTTGTTTTAATAAGTCCTATTGATACAAGGGCTTTGCCTTTTTTATCCGGCAGGCTTTCAAGTTTTGCCACCTGCTCAAGCCCTTTTATAAGGACATTTTGACCGATTTTTATATTATTCCAGTCGATTTGTTCGTATTTATTTTGCAGCTTTTCTTCGTCACTTGAAAACTCCTCTCTTGCAGCGCTCTCCAGCCTTGCAAGCCGCGAATAAGAGCGCATGGCAATCTTTTCGGACTTTTCTTTGCGCATAATTTCAAGCGTATCTTTAATCTCTGCACGCGCAGCCTCAAGCTGGGACTGATATTTTTTCTTAAAGCTTTCAAGCGTCTTTTTCTTCTGCGCTTTTAATTCTTTAAGTTTTTCTTCATACTGTGCTTCAATCTGAGCCGTTCGCTCTTTTATTTCCCGTGCTTCGCGCTCTTTTTGCACAAGTGAGCCGTGTGTTTCCTGAATTTTCATAAACACACCGCTCTCGGGACTTTGCGAGTTTTTAAGAACCTGCCTTGCACTTTGTATTATTTCATCTTTTAAATTTAAATTGCGTGCAATGTCAAGTGCATTTGATGAGCCTGCAAGACCTAAAATCAACCTGTAAGTGGGTTTTAGGGTTTCAACATCAAACTCGACACTTGCGTTTTCAAACTTTTCGTTTTCGTATTTTAAAATTTTCAGCTCGCCCAAATGTGTCGTGCAGGCACATAAAATATCGTTTCGGGATAAATATTCAAGTATCGCACGCGCCAGAGCCGCACCTTCCTCGGGGTCGGTGCCTGCACCCAGTTCATCAAAGAGAACAAGCGAAGATGAGTCGGCATTTTCAATAATTGATGAAATATTTTTTATATGCGCGCTGAATGTCGACAAACTCTGCGATATGCTCTGTTCTTCGGATATATCGGCAAGAACTCTGTTAAAGGGGTAAATTTTGGCTCCGTGCGCAGGTATATGCATGCCTGCCTTTGTCATAAGGGTCAAAAGTCCCGCAGTCTTTAGTGCAACAGTCTTGCCGCCCGTATTTGAGCCTGTTATCAAAAGGGAATTGTAATTTTTGCCGAGTTCAAAATCATTCTCCACAATGTTTTCAACATTCCCTATCAAAAGCGGATGACGCATGGCTTGAATCTCAAGCACTTTCTCATCACTTATCTGAGCACCTGTTGACTTTGTGCGGATGGAATATTTTGCCCTTGCAAAAATAAAATCAAGCTCGCTGAGCGCATTCTGGGTTTCATCGAGTTCTTTTTTGATACTTAAAAATTCTCTCGTCAATTCCCGTAAAATCCGCTCTATTTCAGCATTTATCTCAATTTCTATCTGCCTTATTTTATTGTTTAAAGGCACAAGAGAAGAAGGCTCGATAAAATAAGTCTGATTGCTCGCGCTGATATCATGCACAATGCCCGCCACTTTGTTTTTATCGGCAGCTTTAACCTGAAAAACCGTCCTGCCCTCGCGGGTTGTATAAATCGTGTCCTGAAGATGATTCGTGAAACTGTCATCGTTTAAAAGCTTTGAAATAGCGCCCTTCAGGTTGTCTTTAGTGCTTTTTAGCGAATTTCTGAGCCGCTTAAGTTCCGGGCTTGCACTGTCCGATACATTCAAATCCGCGTCAAATGTCGAAAATACCCTGTCCTCAAAGTCTTTATCGGTGTATAAAGAAAGTAAAAAGCCTTTGAGATTGGGGCAGTTTTCTTCTTTTGAAATAAAATTTTTTACAAGCCTTGAGGTTCTTAAATTCTTGGCAAGGTCAATGATATCCCCCGCGCCAAGCCTTTGTGATTCAAGCAGTTTAGTGCCGTCGCAGAGAAACTCAAGCGGAAAGGAGGAAAAATTACCCGCATTATCATAAATTCTTTTTGCTTCATCCGTAAGTTCAAGCTGATATTCTATCTGCGCTTTTTTCTCGTAAACAGGTGCACTCAGGCATTTTTGCTTTCCTGCCTGAGATACGGCAAAATTGGCAAGATTTTCTAAAACCTTGTCAAATTCCAGTGATTGGGCATGTTTTCGGATTAATTCCGCTGAATTTTCAGTCATATAAGGTCTTTTAACTTTGTACCAGCTGTGACCTTATTCTATCAAGAGCAGCGTCTTTACTCAAGCCCCATTCGCGTTTTGTCACACGCACGACTTCATAGCCCAGACGCTCCATTATTGACTGCTTTTTAGTTTCATTGACATTAGATAAAAACTCGTCCTCTGCCCCGTCAACTTCCACAACCAGCCTGCCATCCATCATAATATCGGCATTAATCCCCGCAAAGTCCACCCCCGCACGCAGTTCATGGGTCGGGAATTCTTCGCAAAGGTCTTCAAAAACTTCTTTTTCAAAAAGATTTTTAAACGTATTTTTTCTCGAGGAAATAACTCTGTCCTGCGATTGCACAAACTCCAGATAATCCCTTAAAAGTCCTTCGGGTAAATCATTTACGGATTTTGAGATAAAGTTTATGAGTTTTTTGCGCGCACGCGTAATTGCAACGTTAAAAAGATTAGGTTTTTGCAGAAACATAAGACTTTGCGAGTGCGAATTAGGAGCTATTGCCCAGGACATAAGCATTATATCTCTTTCATCGCCTTGAAAAGTATGCGCCGTACCGACTTCAATCTCATGGCGCTGAATAGTTTCCTGCGAAAATACTTTTAAGACCGCTTTTTTAATTAACTCCACCTGTCCTCTGAAAGGCGAGATAATACCTATTGAAACAGGCTCGCTGTCGGGATTTTTCTCGTTTTCATAAATAATATCCTGAACTTTTTTAATAACCGCTTCACACTCTGCCTGATTGCGTGTTACATCGGTATCGACCTTTGCCTCTTGAACCTCGATTACTTCAACAGGCGAAACGGTGTCAAAATAAGGTTTCATGACTTTTATTCTGCCGCCGTAAAATTCTCTGTTTGAAAATTCTATAACAGGTTTGGGCGAGCGAAAATGCTCATCTAAAAGTGTCGGTGTTGTCGAATAGTAATTTGCGACATCAAACATGGAATTGGTGCGAAACCTCCACAGCAGCTGATAACGGTCTTCTATATTGTACTGGTTTAAAAACGATTGTTCTTTTGCTTTCTCTAAAAAGGAAAGGTGCGGGAGCTGTTTGTCATCCCCGACGATAACCGCCTTTTTAGCGCGGAAAAGTATGGGGAAACAGCTTGCAATATCGCACTGCGACGCTTCATCGATTATAACCACATCAAAAAGCGCGGGCTTTAAGGGAAGGGAATTTGAAATAGCGTAAGTTGTAACACACCAGCAGGGGAACGCGCTTAAAAGCGGCTTGAAATCTTCTTTTTCAAGCAGCCTGTTTTGCTGGTTTACTTTTCTTGAAACAAGCGATTTTGAGTGAATCATCAATCTCTGGCGCTTCTGCTGGTCGCAAAGAATGTTCTTAAGCGCCGTCCTGCGCCTGTTTCTTAAAATATCCACCGCGAGTTTGCGCTGTTTTTTTCGCAGGCTTTTTATTTTCTTTAAAATCTGGTGGAGATTCCCGATTTTATAAATGTTGTTTTCAATCTCGCGCAGCTTTGCCTCAAGCAGCTCTAAATCAAGTTCCATGGCAAGGCGGGCGGATATTTCGGACGCTTTTACCTTCCCTTTTAAATTAAGCAGTTTTTTGATTTTTTTAAGCTTTATACCCTCAAAAATCTTATCCAGAAAATTTTTCTTTTGTTTTCTTTCATATTTTTCAAGTGCCTCAAGGAGTTTTTTGACCTGACTAACTTCCTCAAGAGACAATGCGTTTTTAATTATTTCACACTCGCCGATTGCTTCTTTTGTTTCTTTTTTCTCATCGTTTATTTCACCGTAGTGCTTCTCAAGTGCAAAAATCTTCTGCGCGCCGTCTTCAAGGCGCTTTATTTCATTCAAAAGATTTTTCATATCACCCGGCTCTGCCATAACCGCGTCCGCATAGCCGCTGTCAAGGTCTACCTTATTTGAAAGCAAATCTTCAAGCTTAAAGTTAAGCATTTTCTGGTAGTTTGCCCTGCCCGCGCGAAGTGCAAGATACGGGGCGCTGAGAGAATTTAAGCGCTCTGCCACAACATCCACGGCCTTATCCATGCGCGATGCCACAAGGACGCTTTTTCCGTTTGCAATCAGGTGGGATACAAGATTTACAATAGTCTGCGACTTACCCGTTCCCGGGGGGCCGTAAACTGCAAGGAAGTCGTTTTCTTCTATTTTTTTGATTACATCTTCCTGAGAATCACTGAGTGCAAGCGGAGTTATGGGGAAAAAGTCCGCAATTTCTTTCTGTTCAATTTTTTCGTTTGCAACCTTGCCTTTTTGCAGCAAATACTCATGGCTTATGACGTTTAATACCGTTTCGCGATAGACTCCCTGCGGTTTTTCGGCAATTTGCGTAAGTTCATGTAAAACTCCTGCCGTAACGGTCGGGCGCTTGGTCAAAATTACCGCGCATTTTTGCTGCAAGGTAAGTTTTTCCACCTTTACACGGGGTCTTTTTGCAATTTCATCAATTGCGTCAAAGTCAAAATCCCCGTCCTCAAAGGCTTTTTCTATATTCTCTCTTGAATAAAAGTCCTCAAAGTCCTGTTTTATATCATTTTCCGCAGCGGAAGTTT
Organism: Candidatus Galligastranaerophilus faecipullorum; assembly: GCA_018713115.1. Taxonomy (GTDB): domain Bacteria; phylum Cyanobacteriota; class Vampirovibrionia; order Gastranaerophilales; family Gastranaerophilaceae; genus Galligastranaerophilus; species Galligastranaerophilus faecipullorum. The sequence continues at coordinate 17,628 of DVFS01000021.1, read as the reverse complement.
CTATTTCCACCTCGGGCACAAGGGACTTAAGCGTGGTTAAAAATACATCAAGGCTTTCTTTTGTAAGCGGCAATTCGGGTACAACATCTAAAAGCCCCGAGAGCATAGCGTCGGCCTCCTGCTCGTCATCGCGCTTCATAAGCTGCGCAAGAGCACCGGTATTAAGAGATAAGATATCCTCCTGAGCAGTGAGGACAATGTTTACACCCTTTCTTTCAAGTTTGCAAGGTACGTATAAAAGCGGGGTCAAAAACTGGTTATTTTTGCGCACTTTGGAATTTTTGCCCACAAGAAACAAATACCCGTATATGAGGTATTTTTCCTTTGCATTCATATCTCCCTGAATCATAAGTTCGGTCAAATAACTGTCCGAACCGTCCAGCAAAAGCGGCTCATCAAAGTTTGTGAAGAGTTTTTCTTCATCATCCAGAAAGACCCATTTGTTTTCTTTATCTTCCTTGAGGTTGCGAAAAGTCGAGCTTTTAACCTCTTCTCTGACACAATCATGCAGATACTGCGCCAGTTTTTTTATAAAACTGGTGTTAAACGCACTTGCAATAGCTTTCTGGGCTTCCTGTAACATAAGACCATTATATCCCTCTTTTAAAAAATCTTTTCATACAAAAAGAGTAGTATGATAAAATAACAGTACGGATTTTAACAATAACAAAAGCGGAGATTAAATAAATATTGCTTTGTTTAATCTGTTTAAGAATGTATTTCCCTGTTTGACCGCATGGTATAAAAACTCTTCCAGCTTTTTGTCATAGTCGATTTCTCTGCAGTAAACAGGCTCCCTTAACATCTGCATATAAAGCTCGTCGTTGTTGTCAAGTTCTATTACTTTTTCAATAACTTCGTCAAAATTTTTATAATCCGCAACATTGATAAAAGCTTTCGGGTTGTAATCCTCTAAAACATCGGGATTGCCCGAATATATGGGAATGGAATTTGCCAGAAACGGCTGATACAGCTTTTCTGTGGTGTAGCCTCTAAAAATATTATTTTCAAAGGCTATTGTGAATTTATAATTGCTGATAAAATCCATTTTGCCCTGCACCCAGTCTACTCCGTCGCGCGCGCTGATGCTGTTTTTCATGTTATTCAGAACTTTCCCGGGGCAGTCGATGTGTTTATATTGCGCTAATTTTTTACAAAAATCCACCCTGTTTTGTGCATTATTGCCGCAGGAAAAGTTTGAATAAACAAAGTTACAGAATTTTCTCTTTGCAAGAGAATCGGGCAATGTTTTTCTTTGTTCGGGATTTATCGGGGGGCAGTAATTATAAAGCAGAAATTTATCTTTCTGAAGAGTTTTAAACACTCTGTCTGCGGCAATGTAATGATATCTCAGGGAGCGAATCCTTAAAGGTTCCTGGGAAAAGAAGATTTTAATACAGTTTTTAAAAGGAAATTTTTTCTTTTTATTACGGCTTTCTCTATAAAACCAAGAACAAAAAACAAAATCAGGTTTGTCTGAAATAACAGGTTTAAAATTTTTTGCCAGTATGTCTAGCAAAAAATTATTTTGCTCGTCAAAATCTTCGGTAAACCCGAAATAGTTTATTTTTACTTCTTCCATAGCAGTTATTCTATATTTTACAATATTTTTAGTCAAGTTAGTTATAATTAATATTTACAATATATAAAATGTTTTGTCTGTATGTTATTTCATTTTATAATTAAATCATGCAGCTTAACTTGTCTTTTAGTGAAAATATTGAAATTCCGAAAACTCCCGTCAGGAGAAAACCGCGCGGCAGAATGCTTGATATTATGCCGCAGGATTTCTGTGTGGTCGATATTGAAACTACGGGCTTTAACCTCACATCGGATGAGATAATTGAAATAAGTGCAATTAAAGTAAGGGGACTAAAAAGAGCTGCGGATTTTTCCATGCTTATTAATCCTAAATGTGCCATTAGTGCTTTTATTTCAAATCTCACTGGTATTTTACCTTCAATGCTTGAAAATCAGCCCGATATAAAAGAAGTGCTTAAAAAGTTTAAAGAATTTACGGGCGAAGATATCATTGTCGGGCACAATGTCAGGTTTGACGCTAATTTTCTGCACAGGGAAATGAAAATAAATTTTGATGAGAATCTCTCTAATAACCTTGTTGATACCGTATCTCTGGCTAAAAAGGCATACAGACTTGAAAATTATAAACTTTCCACTATAGCGCATCATTTAAATATTGATACAAAAGGCGCCCACAGAGGGCTTAAAGACTGTGAAATGACGTATTTAATCTATCTTGATATGTTAAAAAAGCTAAGCCGCTGATTTTTGCTTATTTTCAAGGTCTTTTTCTTTTAATTTATTTTCTTTTTTAAGGCGTTTTTCCTCCTGCTTTTGTTCTTTTATCAGTGCTTTTTGCTTTTGTTTTTCAAGTTTTTCCTGCAGTTTTTGCTCTTTTTTTATTTTTTTCTCTTCAAGCCTTTTTTGTTTTGCTGCTGCTTTTTGCACTTCTTTTAGGGCTTTTTGGGCGAGTTTTTCTTTTGCTTCAAGCGCTTTTTGCTCCTGCTCTATTTTATCCTGCGCGATTCTTTCCTGTTTTTCATAATATGCTCTCTGGTATTTTGCATATTTTTTCTTTCTTTTTATTTCAAGTTTTTCCTGTTTTTCAAGGTGTTTTGTCATAAGGTCATTGTCAAATTTCCGCTCATCAAGAATCGGTTTTGCATATGCAAGAAATTCCCTGTAGCTTTCCGTGTCGTACCCTTTTTCAATATATTGCGGATATCTGTGTGCTATGTAGTCGTATATGTAAAGAGTCCTTTTTTCGCCTGACGGGTGGGTTGAGAGAAAGTCCAGATATTTACCGGAGTTGATTTTTTGAAGTGCCGATACCATGGCAAGCGGGTTGTATCCCGCACCTATCATAAGGTCGACCGATGTGATATCCGCTTCGTATTCATCCATTCTCTGCCATCTTTTTGCCGATACGAGATATACCAGTGCAACGGGCAGAGCTACAACAGGCACGGCTTTTGCAAATTCAAGAGAGACATTTACGGCCATGTTTGCAAGGGTAAGCTTTGCCATATGGGCATTTACTATATGCCCCACTTCATGTGCTATTATGCCTGCAAGTTCTTCGTCATTTTCACAAATTCTTATAAGCCCGCTAAAGACCATGACATTGCCGTGTAAATCTGCATAAGCATTGATTTTGCTTGTTTTTCTAAGCTTAAAATTAATTGCCGTTTCAATTTTGTTCCTTGTTAAAAGCCTGTTTCCGATAGTGTTTATGCGCTCTGTCATCGTAGGTCCGGCGGTTTTTGTAACACTTGCTTTTTTGGGCTTTGTACTTTTTGTTTTTTTGGTTTTGGATTTTTTCTTTTTTGAGGATTTTGATTTTGATTTTGCTGTCTTTTTCTTTTTGGATTTTGATTTTTTCTTTTTCTTGCTGCTTTTCTTCTTTTTTTTCTTCTTTGCGGCGGTTTTTTTTACTGCACTGTCCGCCGAAACGGAAACAGATGAACTTCCCGCCCCGCTTTGCTCCAGAGCATATGAACATGGCGCAAAAAACAACATAAAGGCAATAATAAATGATAAAATCTTTTTCATAACACCTGCAAAATAAATTTACAGATTAATTTTAACATTGACACAACGATTGCTCAAGAGATTATAAAGTTCTTCATTAAAACAAAACTCCCTTTGCGGGAGTTGAAAATCGGAGAAAGAGGGATTCGAACCCTCGATGCAGATTACTCCACATAACACCTTAGCAGGGTGCCGCCTTCAGCCACTCGGCCATTTCTCCAAATATTAGATTTTCAATAATATGATGGTATCAAAAATACTTAAAACAATCAAGAATTTAAAAAACGGGCATGGATTTATGTCAAAATATAACAATATTCTATATATGTAGTAATAGCTATAACTATTGTGCTGCAAGGGTTTTTGCTGACTATACATATTTTAGGGGGTTGCAAAATTTGATTTTTATTGTATAGTAGATTTGAAACTAGGGTTATGTCGGTTTCGCGAATAAAATGTGTAGTAAGTAAGCAAAGCCCGATTTCTACCCTGTTTAAAAAAAAGAGAATATGAGGATGAAACCATGACGAAAAAGCTAATGGCAACTTTGCTGCTGTGCTTTTGCTTAGCAATCGGCACCACAGACAAAGCTCAAGCAGCCCAATCGCCACAAGAAGTTCAAAAAGCCATCGCGCAGACTGCACTTAAAATGGGTGTTGACCCCTTTGTAGCGCTCAGTATTGCAAAACTTGAATCAAATTTTAACCCTAATAAGAAAAACCCCTCGGGCGCCGTAGGTTTATTTCAGCTTATGCCCGACACTGCCCGCAGACTGGGTGTTAATCCGCACGTTCAAAATGAAAATATTAAAGGCGGAATTATGTACTATCAGATGATGTACAAAAAATACGGCTCCATGGACCTGGCACTTGCAGCTTATAATGCAGGCCCCGGAAATGTTGCAAGATACAAAGGCGTCCCGCCTTTTAAAGAAACGCGCGCGTTTATCTCAAAGATTAAGCAGGAGTACAACACTCTAAAAGCCGACCCGCAGATAAAAAGCGTAGTATCGGGAACTCTGTAAAAATTTAACCGCCCTTCGGGGCGGTTTTTTAACGCTTTCTAAATTCTAACTCATAACCGAGAATTTCCGCGATGGCTTTTGCCTCTTTGTAGCGGAGCGTGTCGCGTGCAAGTTTAAGTGATAAATTATTAGGTGTGATTTCTTTCCCTGATATGCGCGAAAGTTCTTTTGCAACAGAATTAATTGTCTGCCCTTCTTTGAATATCAAACTTTTAATATCATCTCTTGTACTCATAATTTCATATTATACTTTTTTATTTCATATTTGACAGAAAAAAGAATAATGTTATATTATATGTCTATAAAGACATCTAAATTGCAAAATAGAAAGAAAATATATGCAAACAGACACTGCGCGTGAAATTAACGGGATAAACAACAATTTTTCTCTGATACGAACAATGTCAAAGGTTATAATAAACCTCAATGACGGATGTGACCCCGATTTAAGCGGGAAAGAATTTAACGACCTTATTTTTATCCAACAGGCACAGATTGAAAGCCTGCATAAAGACCTGACAAGACTAATCGGCAGGCTCGGGATATAGAAAGCAGAGAAGCACACAAGCCAAATGTCATGCTAAAGGCAGGGCTTCCCGCCTTTCCGTACGGGCTTACATCCTAAGGCTCGTTTGAAAATTTCTACGGGGCACAAGCCCCGTAAGAAATTTTCTTCACTAAAAGCGGAAAGCTTGCAATAAGCCGGATTCTGTTTTTCAGATAATCATCTGTCTAATGCGTTTTTTTATGCAGTCCCTTTCGGGCGGGAAAAGGCACCCTTTCTGCAAATTCAAACTTGCATCCGATTGGGGTTTACCATGCCTGAAACCTCGCGGTTTCAGCGGTGGGCTCTTACCCCGCCGTTGCACAATCGCTGTACGCCTTATTGCGCCTGTACCTTGCGGCACAATGCTATTTTAAGGGTTGTTCAGCATTCTACTTTTCTGTGGCACTGTCCTCACGCTCGCGCGCACTTGGCTTTCCCAAGCAATCTGCCTTTTTGGATGTCCGGACTTTCCTCACGGAGGCTTATGCCCCCGCGCGATTATCCGCCCGCTTTCCATAAAACATTATACACCAAATCTAATTTCTGATATTATATACCTATGATAATTGATACACATGCACATCTTGATATGCTGAATGACCCGAAACGCGCGATAGAAGAAGCACTTGAAGCGGGTGTGGAGAAGATAATCGTCCCGGGGGTTGAGCCTGACACATTTGAAAAAGTTATAAAACTTGCGGATGAATACGAAAATGTTTATGCTCAAGTCGGCGTGCACCCTTCCGAGGCACAGAAATTCAGTGATGATACGGCAGGGAGGATGATGGAACTTGCCGCGCATAAAAAAGTGGTCGCAATAGGTGAAATAGGACTTGATTACTACTGGGACAAGACTTTTGTCGATGTACAGAAAAAAGTTTTTAAAACGCAAATAGAAATTGCAAATGCCCTTAAGCTGCCTGTTGTAGTGCATGACAGGGAAGCGCACGGGGATACTTTTGAAATTTTAGAGCAAATGGGCGCCAAAAAAGTGCTTCTTCACTGTTTTTCGGGTTCTTTGGAATTTGCAAAAAGGTGTGTGGAAAAAGGCTGGTTTATAGCGCTCGGCGGGGTTGTGACTTTTAAAAATGCCAAAAAAGTCCGTCAGGTTGCAAAAGAAATTCCGCTTGAGCACATTATGCTTGAAACGGACACGCCCTATCTTACCCCGCACCCTTACCGCGGGGAGGAAAATGCGCCTAAATATATTGTTTTAAGCGCAAAAGAAATTGCAAACCTGAAAGACACGGCATTAAGCGAAGTTGAGCGCGTAACAACAGCAAATGCGCAAAATTTTTTCAATGTATAAAAAGGAGAAAACGGGATGACACAACAGTACAACACATCAAACATAAAAATTAAAACGGCAGTGCTGATTTTTTTAAAAAACCTGAGCGCGCCTCTTGTTTTATACTTTGACAATCCGCAGGAAGTTTACGGTGAGTTAAGAGAGGTTGTAAACACGCCTGTGAACAAGGTTTTTGAATTTGAACCGAACGGCCCTATTAAAAAAGTCTGCATTCAGGCTTCGCAGATTTCAGGGGTTGCACTTCAGGAAGAGCAGTATTTTGCCTAAACTATGAAAAAGCGCCTTGATTTGATACTTTTTGAACATGGTTTTTTTGAGACCAAAAACTCTGCAAGTGCCGCGATTTTAGCGGGGAATGTTAAAATAAACGACACTCCCGTTACAAAAGCGGGGCAGATGTTTGATGAGAATGTGCTTTTTGATGAGAAAAAACCTGCAAAAATTGAAGTTAAAACCCTGCCTTATGTTTCCCGCGGCGGGTTAAAATTAAAAGGCGCGCTTGACGCTTTTAAAATAGATTTAAAAGACAGAATATGTATTGATATGGGTGCTTCAACAGGCGGTTTCAGCGACTGTATGTTAAAAGAGGGCGCCAAAAAAGTCTACTCTGTCGACTGCGGCACAAACCAGCTTGCCTGGAAATTAAGGCAGGATAAGAGGATAGTTTCAAAAGAAAATGTAAATATCAGAACCTGTGCGTTTGGTGATATTTTCGACGGTGATTTTGACGGAAATCTGCCTTCGTTTCTTGCTATGGACCTGTCTTTTATTTCAATTAAAAAAGTGCTTGAAAATTGTAAAAACTTTATCTCTGAAGATGCATGGCTTGTGATTCTTATAAAACCGCAGTTTGAAGCCGACAGGGGAGATATTTCAAAAGGCGGTGTGGTGCGTGATAAAAAGGTGCACCAAAAAATAATTGAGGACATAAAGGAGTTTTGTATATCGCTGCGCCTTATGCCGCAGGGGGTCATTGAAAGCCCGATAACGGGTGCAAAGCATGGAAATGTCGAGTATTTAATATTTTTAAAACGGGAGGAAGGCTAGATGTCTTTAAATGTGGTGGATAAACTGAATGCGCTTTCGGGTGAAATTGACTCGCTGCTTGATTTTATAGCTTCGGATAAGGAACTGGGGGAAGACTTTGAAATCTGTGCGGGCGAAAATGATATGAAAATCGAAACCCAAACGCAGCTTAATATAGCCCTTGTTGAATATTTACTTGACGGGAAAATGCAGGACGGTACAAGGGTTCTGGATTATTATACATCTAAAGGCGCGCTAAAAAATCCCTCTGTTGTTGAGGCGCTTAAAAACAGCGCAACATCTGTTTTTGAAATTAAAAAAGTGCTAAAAAATGCCTATGAAACCTATTCGCTCACGGCGGAGAGAGATTTTTGCCTTATCCCGCTTGTGAAAATGGTCAATTTAAGAGGGATTGCAAAAGGTGACTTCATCCGCGCAAGAGTAATAGAGTTTGAAGAAGAGTTTTATCTGCTTGAAATTTACGATGTCATATCTTCGCTGAATTTTTACCGTGCAGGCTCGGAAGCGCTAAGGTGCCTTATTTCCGATTCAAAATGTGCGGTTTTTAAAAACGAAGAGAAAAATTCAAAACTTAAAGTCTCGCTTAAAGACTTTAAAGACACATTTGAGAGCCATTTTAAAGAGTATTTAAAATTCGGGGTTATAACGACAAATAAACTCGCCGATGATCTTATTGAGGCGTTTCACGGTTTAGAGGACGCGGAAAAATTTGTTGAAGAGCCTTTAGAGTATAAATTTTTTGATGTGAAAGAATTCGGCGGCAGTGATGATTTCATACAAAATGCAATAGGCGGATTTTCGCGCCACAACTGTATATACGATGTCGGGATGTACTTTGACGAGGATGAAGGACTTTATATTATCCCGTTTCTGGGCACGTTTTACAAAATTTTTGAAACATTTAAGGACGGGGAATTTCAAATTGAGGGTGCAAAAGAATGCGTAAAAGACTTTTTAAAAAGCGATAAAGTGCCCCTTAGCGTTATTTCAAAATGCGCAAAGAAGTATGAAAACTTTTTGGAGGTAATAAATTCCGCTCTGGGCACTGATTTTTGCTCAACGGTTGAGATTTTTGAAAAGTTTAAAGGGGGCAGGGTGCAGAAATTCAGCCCCGTGCATACGCTTTACAATTCAAAAATCTTTTCGGAGATTCTGGGTATAAAAGAAGATGAAGATGCAAAACCCGTGCAGCAATTTGAAAATGTCGGCAGAAACGACCCTTGCCCCTGCGGCAGCGGGAAAAAATTCAAAAAGTGCTGCGGGGCAAATTAATTTGCCTGCAGGGTATTTTGTGTAGTAAAATAAAAATACAATAAAACGGAGTGAAAAAATGAGTGAAGAGATGAATCAGGAAAAAAAATGTTATAAAAAACTGCTTATAGGCGGTGTTATAGCTTCTTTAATTTTATCAATCGCCGCAATGACGCTGTCCGTGGTGACTTTTTTGGGTGTAAACGGGCACATACCTTCGCTTTCAGCGAACGCAGACCTGCCCATTTCAAAAAAATACGACAGAGGGCGCTCTTTAAAAAAAGCTTTAAAGAAAAACAAACCCGTTATTATCTGGTTTTATGTTGACTGGTGCGGTTTCTGCCAGAGATTTGCCCCTACGTTTAATGAAGTTACAAAAGACAAAAATATCAAAAAGAAGTTTGCGGTTGCTTTTGTCAATTGCGACGACCAGTCTAATCAGGCGCTTTTACAGGAATACGGCGTGCATGGTTTCCCGACGGTTTTCCTTTTAAATCCGAAAACCGGCGAAAAAGTCCTTATAGATAATTTTAAACTTTTTGCACCTAATGCCAAAGAAGACCTTATAAGGGACTTTAAAGAGTTTTTAAGACCTAAAGAATAGACAACGGGCTTATATATTAAAGTTTGTTTCAGCAAAAGTCATTAACCTGGTTTTTGCTGAAATGTTTTATGCACTTTGTGCATTTTTCGGTATCCAGAAATGTTTTTCTTGAATAATTGCTCATATCCGAACCCGCTCTTGCACGAAAGTCGTTAGAGAGCGCAGGGCAGGAGTATACTCCGTTTATGCTTAAAACACGCGAGTTAAAGCAGTCCAGTTTTGTTTTATCAAAATCAAAATCCTCGATGTACTCTTCTTTTGCGCCTTTTTCAAAATAGGGCATGATTTTAAGATTTATATCTTCAATTTCAAATCCGTGCTTTTTAAAAAGTTCATAAAAACCTTTAAACAGCTCTTCGCGTGTTTCACAAAAATAATTGCAAACGGATATTATGGGGTTAAATTCGTATTTTGCAAGATTTAAAATTGCTCCGAGCGCTTTTCTGAAGCTGCCGCGGCCGCGTATTTCATCGTTTTTAAGTTCGTCATAGTGGTCTAAACTTATTCTGTATATGGTTTCAAAGTTGTTTTCATCGTCGATTTTTCTCAGAAACCTTGCTTTTTTGTCGTTTATCATAAGCCCGTTTGACATAACTGTTACGTTGGAGAATTTTAAACACATTCTTAAAATGCTGTTAAAATCAGGGTGCATAAGCGGTTCCCCGCCTGTCAGATAAATTGAGTTTAAGTTTTCGCCTCTTGTCTGCAAAAGTGCATTTTTGATTTTATCGAGAGGAATAAAATCTTTTTCCTGTTTGTAGGGATTTTTCTCTATATAACAGTGTTTACATTTAAGGTTGCATGCCCTGTAACAGAGTTCAAAAAACAAATTGTTTAACTCTTTCATCTCCACCTGCGGTGCGGACATAAATTTTTCTTTTGCAGTGTTATTTTGCCCCTGAATCTTCGTATTTTGCACTTTTTTCTCCTTCTTAAACTTTAATAAAATTTTAAAATTTAAAGTGAAAATGAAAATTAGACATGCGGGCAGATTTGTTTAAAAAATAAAATAATTATTGTTCTTTTTCGTTAACTTTTTTATATATTAAGGCGCCGCATGCTGCCAAAGCACCTGCGGCAAGTGCGCCGATTCCTGCGAATTTTAACATCTGTTTATTTTTATAAGCTTTTATGGCACTGTTTTTTAATTCTTCATTTACTGCTTTTGCTTTATCTATTGCAGATTCACAAAGTTCATTGAAACGCTTTAGCAGCACACTTTGGCTTGAGGGGTGATTATTATTTTTAGATATGCCTATATTATGACTCAATGAACACAATGTTGTTTCATCAATACGGTTATGTTCAAACTCTTTTTTAGCAATAACTTTTTCAACCAGTTCTTTAAATGTATATGTGGTATCAGACAATGTCTCTCCTTCGGGAAGACTGTTTTTAAAATCAATGCTTGGTATTATGCCGTTTGCCACACCATTTTTATCGTATTTGATTTTAAAGTTAATATCTTTAAAATATTCAGAACTTGTATAGTCTAAAAATTCTTGAATATCCCGGTGTTTTGTACCATTTTCTTCTATAATGCCGAACCATTTATTAAAATCCGAAAAACTGGCCATATCAAATTTATCAGAACCGGGAGAAAGGATTGAATAACCCGAAATAGCTGACGTATCGTTTGGATGTTTGTTTAATTCATCTGCAAGTATATTCAATCTTTTTTTTGCACCATCAAAAAACCTAACCATGTTCGGGTCTAAATCTAAATCTTTTGCAAGTTTTAATTCTTCGGGGGGCAACTCCTCATTGCCCAAAAGTTTATCAACCATACTTTTAAGTAAAGGCTCAAACTCATCCTTGTAAACCCGGTCTTGTATTTTGACTCTTGCGTTACTATAGGTACTAAAATCAGTATTATATTTATCTAAAATAGCACGTGGTATTTTTCTTGCCGCTTCAGTCATTTTTGCATATACCATGCCTGCAATACCGCCGCTTGCAGTCCCTATAGAAGTTACAGCGAGTGTTTTATTGTTGCTTTTTTTAAAACTATCTTTTTTCTCGGGAATAGCAGACGCACTTGTTGGCTGCACGACAGAACCGCCGCTTGCATTGCCGACAACTTTACTGTAAACACTGGGAACGGAATTAAGCATTGGTTTGTCCTGTTTTTTACACACATATATAAAAACAAAAAAATAAAAAAATTGCTATAAATAAAAACCCTTCCTTTCGGGAAGGGCTAAAACTTGGTTTTTAATCCTCAAGTTCTTGTGTGGTGTTTCTCTCTTTTCTCTCGTGTGTGTGGTGGTAGTGTTCTCTCGTGTGGTGGTTTTTATGGTTTTCTCTCTCGTACTTATATAAAAAATTGCATGTAAAAATTATTGCCTTTTTATATACAAAATAGGCAATAATTATTTACAATTTGTTACAATTAAATCTAAGATGCACTGTTGTCGGGCTTTTTGACCGAAAGAGTTTTATTTTCGCTTATTGCAATACGGGCGGATTTTATTTTGTCTTTTGTTTCTTCATCAAGGGCATTACCCATAACGAGCCTGTCGACAAAAGCGTTATTAAGTCTTACCGCCTTTGGAAGCGCGCCTATTTCGTCTAAAATGTCTTTAATCTGCACAAAATCATAAGAAAAAGTTTTTTTAGAGTTGTACGAGAGCGTTTCGCCCGAGTTTGCGACGATATCTTCTCCGCCTTTTTCAAAATAGATTTTAAAAATAGACCTTAAATCCTGAATTTCAGACTGCATAACACTTATGGCGTTTTGTAGTCTTAAATATCTTTCAAAAAGATAGTCTGCATTTTGTATTTGCGACAGCTGCCAGTCGTATTTTTGAAAATACATTTTTTTTAATGCAGGGTAGCAGAGCGCAAGCCCTTCGGCGTCTGCCATGGCTCTGTGGCGGGTTGAAAAATCAACGTTAAATGTATTCATAAGACACTCAAGCCCGCAGGATTCCATCTGGGGGTAGACTTCTTTAAACATCTGCTGTGTATCTATATAGCGGTTTTCAAGAGGCTTGGAGTATAGCCTTTTTGATGTGCGGTTCAAAAAACTGAAGTCAAAAATTGCATTATGCGCAACAATCGGCGCATCCCCTATAAATTCAAAAATTTTAGGAAAAATTTCTTCCTCTTCGGGTGCCCCTTCAAGGTCTTCTTCCGATATGCCATGGATTGCCTGAGAAGATTTTCTTATGTGCTGGTGAGGGTTTACAAGCGTTTCAAAACGCTCTGTTATAACGCCGTCAACGAGCTTTACACCTGCAAATTCTATGATTTTTTCCCTTGTGTAATCAAGACCCGTTGTTTCTACATCTACTACGACTTCAATCAAATTTTCCGACATTGACTTTTATTTCTCCATTTCGGGCAAAATAATATCACAAAAGTTCATTTTTTTAAATATGAGCCTATTTTTCTGGTATTTTTGTTGATTTTATCCAGAGTATTTTCAAGTTTTTTCTGGCTTTTAAGCACATTTTCCATGCGTTTGTCAAATTCTTTGTATTTACTCTGCCCTTCTTCGATTGACTCATCCGCTTTTTCAAGCCCCGATGAGGCTTCTTTTACGGTTGAAAATACTTTTAAAACGGTATCCTGATTAATGGCGTCCACAAAGTCTTTAAGTGAAGCGAAAACTTTTCCTATATACATATACTCATCAAGCACATCGGTGATTCTTAAAGTATCCTTTGAAATTATCCCTATATCCGCAAGGTTATTCTCAGGCGGCATAATTTCTATGGATTTTGACCCCGCAATGCCTGAAAATTCAACCGAGGCTACAGAGCCCGGGGGGATTTTCATATTTTTCTTTGTAATTATTATCTGCACTTCAATAGAGTCTTTATGATAGGTGAGCTTTCTTACATGTCCGCTTACAAGCCCCATAAACCTCACGGGCGAACCGTTTATAATCCCGTCGATGTCATTAAAGGTTATGGTGTAGAGGTTTGGTTTTATAAATTTATGATAAAAAATTCCGTATCCTATGCTAAAAATTAACGCAAGCAGAATAATCCAGAATACGATTTCCAGAAAAACCGCACTCTTAAGCCTTTTTTTTAATTCCAGCCATTTTTCTCTTTTGTTCAATACTCCATACCTTCCCTTGCGCTGACACCTATGTCCCAGTAATGTTTAACAGGGACAATCTCGGATACCAGATGGGCAATGTCTATGACTTCCTGTTTGGCATTTCTGCCCGTTAAAACAATTTCCATATCCTCAGGTTTGTTTTTAAGAGCGTCAAGCAGTTCATTTAAGTCAATAAGCCCTAAATCAACGGCGATATTTATTTCATCCAGTATGACAAGCTGGTATTTATTGTTTTTTATGGCGTCAAGCGCTATATCCCAGCCTTTTTTAATTTCTTTTCTGTCGATTTCATCAATGTTGCCGCGGTATACAATTCTATCCGCGCCCGCGTTTACGATTTTAAAGCATTTTTTAATCTCATCGCTCAAATTTGCAAAAGAATAAAGCTCTCCGTAGTCCGAGCCGCCTTTTGTAAACATAACGATAAGCACGCACCACCCGCGCCCCAGAGCCCTCAGCGCAAGCCCTAAAGATGCTGTTGTTTTGCCTTTGCCGTCTCCCGTGTAGACCTGAATGTATCCGTGTTTATTAAATTGCGGGTTGTGTAAATCGTTATTCATAACAAAACTTATTATACACTACATAAAAATTTCATAAAACCTGTTATTTCTTAGTTTGAATGGGGAATAAAAAAAATATAAGGCAAAGGCAAGAACTATGGCAATATCCCCGATAAGCTCAATATCATCATTTGCATATATCTATAACATAAGCTCCGAGGACGACAAACAAAAACAGCAGGAAGAGCTTAATATTTTGTTGCGCCAATATGACCTTATCCCTACAGATGATTACGAAAAGGACGTAGAGCGCTTAAGGGCTGCCATGATTCAGGAACAGATTGAGCGCGCTCAGGAACAGCAGGAGCAAATGAATGAAACCGAAGGTTTTGAAGAGCGCCCCTGGTATGAAATTATGTGGGAATTGGGCCTGCATCAGAATGATTCCGTTCAGGAAGATTATGACGATATTATGGATGAACTGGATAAAAGAATTATGGGTGCGCAAAACGAAGAAGAGTTTACTAAATATGACGATATGAGAATCCGCGCCCAGGAATATTTTAACGAGTATGCACAGGGCACATCAATGAGTTTTGACAACTCGCTTTCATCTTCCATGGCAGGTTTGTCCGCTCTTGCAGTTATGAATTTAATAGACGTTAATTTTGCCTAGTAAAATTCTTCGTCCTCTTCTTCTTCATCTTCATCAGCGGCAGGCAGGCGCTCGGGTTCTTTTATTACTACACCCATTTCGCCGAGCACTTCGCGTGCCTTGGGGCCGTATGCGGTATCAGAGAAGTTTTCTATTATTGTTTTTAAACAATCTATACTTTCAGCCTTTAAGCCTCTTAATTTAAAAAGTGTGCCGAGTTTATAGTAAAGAGGCGCATACACGGGCTCGGGCGTTGTGTTCATAATAGTGTCAAGCTGAAGCTTTAAATTTATCAGACTGTCCGAGTCTTCGGGCGAGTATAATTCTCTTGTATAATATTTTCTTGTTAAAAGGTCGATTTTCTGTGTCATCTGATTCAGCTGTTCTTCATCAACCTTTGGAGCTTCTTTTTTTTCTTTTGTGTTTTTTCTTGCGGCATCCGCGGGCATTGTGTAGTTAATAACACACAAAACCGAAAACATAACAAGACAAATTAACGTTATTATTTTTCTCAAAACTAAAACTCCTCTCTTATATAGTACAATAACGCATAAAATTCGCCTCAATCCAAAGTATGATATTTGTAAAAAAATTATTATATTTTTACGTATGAGAAAATTTTTAATTGCACTTATTTTAATACTTACACTAAACTGCGCTCAGGCAGAGGTTTTGCGCGCAACAATTACAAAAGATGAAATCCCGAAAGGGTTTTTTGGTACATGGCATGTGACATCAAAAATTTCGGAAACAAATAATCCGGAACTTTTTAACCCGATAAGCGTCGATATATGGACGTTAGGAGGATACGGGAATACATTAATTTTAGAAAATGTGCAATCGGGAGCAAGTTCATCCATTCAGGTGGAATCTCAAAAAAATCTTGACGGCAAAACCCTTAAATTCCAGAGGGTCAAGTCCGATACGCGCGGAAATATGAAAATCGTTCAGAGAGAAAGCCCCGAGTTCCGGCTTAACGGCAATATTTTTACGGGTTATGATACATACATTATTGAAAGATATGTAAATAATCAGCTAATTAAAAAAGATGTAGTAAAATATAAAGTAGTAGGACAAAAAATATCAGGAGATTTGGGATAAATGGAGAAGATTTATGACACTGTAATCCTTGGCGGCGGACCTGCGGGAATAAGCGCGGGCGTATACTGCGCAAGGGGTAATATAAGCTGTGCCGTGATTGATACTTCGCTTTTGGGCGGACAGCCGACAAACTATCTTGAAATAGAAAATTATTTAGGTTTTCCTTCGATTGAAGGCTGGGAGTTAAGCGAAAAATTTGAAGAACATCTTGATAAATTTAATGTCGAAAAATTTACCATGGAAGAAATTCAGAGTGTAGACCTTGTTTCAAACCCTAAAGTCATTAAAACCCTCAAAGGCGAATATAAGGCGCACAGCGTGATTATCGCGACAGGTGCCAAGCCCTCTAAACTCAATGTTAAAGGCGAGCAGGAATTTACCGGCAGAGGTGTAAGTTATTGCGCCGTATGCGACGGGGCTTTTTATAAAGACAAAACCGTTGTGGTTGTAGGCGGCGGAAATGCAGCCGTTGAAGAGGGTATATATTTGACAAAATTTGCTCTAAAAGTATATATTGTTCATCGCCGCGATGCTCTTCGCGCCGATAAAATCGTTCAGGAACGCGCTTTTAAAAACAATAAAATAGAATTTATCTGGGACAGTGTCGTTCAGGAGATTCAGGGCGACGGAAAAGTTCAAAATGTTGTTGTAAAAAACCTTAAAACAGGCGAAATATCACATATTCAAACCGACGGAGTATTCCCCTACATAGGTTTTACACCCAACTGCGACGGCTTTAACGGACAGCTTCAACAGGATGAAAAAGGCTTTATAACCGTTGATGAAAATCTGCAAACATCTATCCCCGGTGTGTTTGCCGCGGGTGATGTCAGAGTAACACCCTTAAGGCAGGTTATAACTGCCGTTGCCGACGGCGCCATTGCAGGCGTCAGCGCGGTTAAGTATTTAGAGAGAGTAAAAGAAGAAATTCAGGTTTCGCAAATATAGAGAGGAAATAAAAGCAAATGAAGGCAGTTGTATTTGATGAAGAACTAAAACTTGTCAGCGACTATGAAAAACCCGTTCCAAAACCGGGAGAAGTGCTTATAAAAACACGCATGAGCGGTATTTGTAATACGGATTTGGAGATTACAAAAGGCTATATGGGCTACAAGGGCGTTTTGGGCCATGAGTTTGTGGGTGATGTTGTTGAAGCCGGTGATGAATGCGATTTTCAATGGGTCGGAAAAAGGGTCGTGGGTGAAATTAACTGCGGCTGCGATGATGATGAATGGTGCGCAAAACACCTTGAGCGCCACTGTCCCAATCGTCAGACTCTGGGTATATGGAAAAAAGACGGATGTTTCAGCGAATATTTTACACTTCCCGTTAAAAATCTTCTTGAAGTGCCCGACACTTTAAGCGACGAAGAGGCAACTTTTGTGGAGCCTGTGGCTGCCGCAATGGAGATAACCGAACAACTGCACATAAAACCTGCAGACAAAGTGGCGCTTCTGGGCGACGGTAAATTAGGGCTTTGCATTGCGCTTGTTTTAAATGCACTGAATGTGGATTTAGTGCATATCGGAAAACATCAAAACAAACTTGAAATCTCGCGCAGGGCAGGTGTTAAAACAAAAATGCTTCAGGATTTAAGACCCGAGGATAATAAAACTTTTGATATTGTAATTGAAGCAACAGGCTCGACGGGCGGTTTTGAAACATCATTAAACCTTACAAAACCAAGAGGAGTGCTTGTTTTAAAAAGTACAATCGCCGCAAAAGAAGGTCTGAACTTAGCCCCTGTTGTAGTGGATGAAATAACGGTATTAGGCTCTCGCTGCGGTCAATTTGCCCCCGCCTTAAGGCTTATGGGTTCAAAAAAACTCGATATTAAGCCTCTTGTAAGCGAGATTTATCCTGTGGATAAAGCTCTTGAGGCATTTGAGAAAAATAAACAAAAAGATATTTTAAAAATACTGTTAAAATTTTAGGCAGCCGGGCCTGTTTTATAAAACAGGCCC
>DVFS01000020.1 GCA_018713115.1 Candidatus Galligastranaerophilus faecipullorum | reverse complement strand
GAAGAAAAAGAAAAAAAGCGCGGATTATCCATAGTACGCGGGATTAAAACCGTTTGCAGCGACATAAAAACAATTTATGACAAAGACCCCGCGGCGAGAAATCTTTTTGAGATAATACTTCTCTACCCCGGGTTCCACGCACTTTTAGCCTACAGACTGGCTCATAAGCTTACAAAATGGCGCATTCCCTTTGTCCCGAGGCTCATATCCCAGGCGGCAAGGTTTTTTACGGGTATTGAAATTCATCCGCGCGCAAAAATCGGCAAAAACTTTTTTATCGACCACGGTATGGGTGTTGTCATCGGCGAAACTGCAGTTATAGGCGATGATGTACTTATTTATCAGGGTGTAACACTCGGCGGAACGGGCAAAGACACGGGAAAACGCCACCCGACTGTCGGAAACAACGTCACAGTAGGCGCGGGAGCAAAAGTGCTCGGAAATATTACAATAGGCGACTATACAAACATAGGCGCGGGAAGCGTTGTAATAGACAATGTACCCGAGCATTCAACCGTTGTAGGCATCCCCGGGCGCATAGTCCAGCAGAGAGTATTCATTCAGGGGCAATTACTGCACAACAGAATCCCCGACCCGATAAAGTGCGAACTAAACAGACTAAAATACGAACTTCAGGAACTGCGCGCCAGAGTTGAAGAAAATTAATCTTTTTTAACAAATTGTAGCTTGTAGCCCAGAATATCGGCTATCTGCTCTGCCTCTTCATATTTAAGAGTGCCTTTTTTTGAGTTTTTGGGAAATACTGTCGGGAGTGATTTTCTTCCCCGTTTTGCGGCTCAGCATATCCGCAACGGATTTAATAGTTGTACCTTCATTAAAAGTTAAAGCCTTTAATTGTAATTTTATATTCATAAAATAATTATACATTTGTTGCCGATAACAAACAGTGTTTATAACTTACATATTTACATTAAACGTACAATAAAACGTAAATAATTAATATTATGAACTATAAACATGCAAAATATAAAATTAATCCAGTAACTGCAGGGCGTTTTGCAGAAGCTGTTTGTAACTTGAGATAAGTTTGTTTGAAAGTTCCATCTGCATTTTTGCTTCCTGATAGTAGGTCGCATTTGCCTTAAAATCAATGTTTGAAAGCTCAAGCATACCGCTTGTAATCTCGGCCTTGCCTACAACGGGTCTGCCTGACTGTGCGGTTTCAACAAAATAGCCGTCTTTATATTGATAAAGCTCCTGCGGGTTGTGGAAGTTCATAACGGCGATTTTATAAAGAGGTGTTGCCTCTCTGCCGCCGTTAGTTTTGCCGTATAAAATACCGTCGCCCTTTATTTCATATTCATCGTATTTACCGAGGAATTTACCGTTATCGGGGTCTATCCAGAGTTTAATTTCGGTTGTGGGCACACTTAAAGCTCCGCCGTGTGCGGTTGTTTCATCAAATTCCGCACTTGTTAAAGACCTTGTGCCCGACATAATCTCGCCGCGGTCGTTTAAAATATAGCCCTGTACTTTTGAGCCGTCAGTGGCTTTATAGACGCCTTCGGAGTCAAATTTAAACTCGCCGAGGCGCGTGTAGGCTATTCTGCCTTCGTCGTTTCTTACGACAAAGTAGCCGTTGCCTTCCAGAAATACGTTTTCCGTTGAAGTGCCGGGGATTGCCTTGCCCTGACCCGTGTTTTTTAAGTAACCGTCCAGCTGCACCGCGTCCAAAAAGGTTTTGAAAGTAACCTGATTTTCCCTGTAGCCGGGCGTGTACATATTGACCATATTCTCTGTTACCGCATCCATCCAGTGTCTTGTTGCAGCCTGAATGTTTATGGCGTTAACGTAGGCGTCTTTCATTGTTTATTCTCCTTTTTGTTTTCGGGGTTTTCCCTCTGGTCTTTGTATTGCTTATAGCTTATGTTTGAATAAGAAATGTTTTGCTCGTCAAAGCGCTGTCTTAAGTACGGAATATTGTTTTTTAAATACTCTTCAACCGCCTTGTCGCCGGGGATAAAGTGAGCGTTTACTTTACCTTTGTCATCAAGTTTTAAAATTACAGTGACATTATTATCAAAGTCCATTCTTATGGGCTTTTTGGAGTCAACCGAACTCTTTAACATTGTCATAAGGGTTTTTGAAACCTCTATGGCATTTGAGTTTTTTGTTGTCATTTGAAGAGAGTCGTCTTTGACTTCATAGTTTATAAGACCGTTTTGATTAAGCATATTTAAAAAGAACATGGCATCCGCCTGCCCTACTTTAGCGGCTTCTATGTCATAACGCGCATCAAAGTCTAAATCCAAAAACAGTTTATTTATCTCGTCGTCTTTATTTAAAACTCTGTCCTGAGAAAAATTTGACATGATTTTATCAAGTTCGTTTTTAAATTTAAGCGAAAAACCGCCCTTTTTGCTGTATGCTTCAAGATTTCCCGAAGCATTTGCGGGCGTTTGCTCTATGTTTTGTGTGTTATTTGCGGTGTTTTCGATAATCATTTTTCTCCTGTATAAGTTCTTCAAGAGCTTCTTCTTCCTTTGCTTCACGCGTTTTTGCAAAGTGCTTTTGTGCGCCTATTTCATTTAACTGTTTAAGTTCCAGTGCTTTTTGCTCCTGCAGATACTCTTCGCGCTTGTGTTCCTTATGTTTTTCAAGTACGTTTACTTCCTTTTCGCGTTCCCTGAGTTTTTCTTTTTCAATCTCAAGAGCTTTGAGGGCTTCCTGCCTTTCTTCTTCGAGTTTTTCACCTTTTTGATAAAGATGTTTTAAGAATTTGTCAAAGCCGTCATACATCATTGGGTCGCTTTTTCGCATATTGACTCTTGTGTCCTGAATTTCCCTGTTATTTTTAATAATAAGAAGTTCAATTCTATCAACCTCGGCCTGGGCTTTTATTACTTCCTGAAGCTGTTCTTCTTTTTTTCTTATTCTGATTTCAAGGAACTTCTGGAGTCTGTAGCGAAAAGGCATTTTAGCGTCCGACTATACTTATACGGTTGTACCTTCGGCATTTTTCAGATTAAATTTAATGATTTTAGAGAAAATGTCAAAAATTTCATACGTATATATGATTCTTGTCCAAACAAAATACATGATAATTTAATTACTATGACAAGGGGTATAATAAGGTTTTTATTGTTGGCATTTGTACTGCTCGGCTTTGTTTGCAGGGGCTTTTGCTATGAAAGAATAGGCATAATATCAGACGCCATTTTAACACAGATTAACCCTTATAATGCGTATTTTAAGACACCGGAGTTTTTTTTGCAGGATGTAAGGGCGGATCTTGTAAAATCGGGGATAAGTGTGGTCAGTGTTAACACTACCCAGAGGCTGCTCTCCCAGCTTGGTTTTAATCAATATGATATTGAAGCGTTAGGCTCGCTTCAACAGGGTTATGACCTTGATTATGCCCTTTTAAAAAAAATTGCACGCGCTATCGGAGTAAAAAAACTCATTGTAATGACAAGCGCCATAGACATTCAGAGAGATTTTCTTAAAAATACTCTCTGGAATGCGGCAAATGTTTCGGGGCTGGATGTAGTAAACCCGACACACCGCGTAAGCGTTTATGCGGCTTACGTTGATGTTGAAAATGAAATCGTGCTCTGGGAGCAGATTTATGCCAAAAACATCAGAAACAACAAGTTTAAAAACGTGGATACAACAATTTCAAGCAATTATGAAGGCATGTTAAGGCTTAAAGAATATTCTAAATACATAAGCCCCGAAATTGCAAAAAATGTCAGAATGAGAGTTATTGACCCGTCCTATCAAACACCGCCCGTTGAAATCAACAGAGGAAATGTAGTTAAATACTTTAAAGATATGAAAAACGTAGGCTCTAAAAAGCGCCTGAGCGATATTGACGCAAAAAGGTGGGATACGGAAAAACTCAAAGAAGACACAAAAGAAAATATCAACACAAAAAAAGAAAACTTCCTTGAATGGACAAGAAGCGTAAAAGGAAAAATGTTTAAAAATGAAAATCTTTAAAATAAAACCCGAGATATTGTTTTTGCTTCTTATAGGCATTTGTGCAATTTTTGCACCCGTACTCATAAAAACAAAATCCACAGGTGCGCTTATAGCCCCGCATGCGCTTCTTATCGTTATAGGCGGCACGCTGTGTGCCGGCTGTATCGGCTTTTCAACAAAAGAAATTT
Source organism: Candidatus Galligastranaerophilus faecipullorum (assembly GCA_018713115.1). Lineage (GTDB taxonomy): Bacteria > Cyanobacteriota > Vampirovibrionia > Gastranaerophilales > Gastranaerophilaceae > Galligastranaerophilus > Galligastranaerophilus faecipullorum. The sequence continues at coordinate 10,885 of DVFS01000020.1, read as the reverse complement.
TCCGTGCGTTTGTGTCGCTAAAGTCACTCTTTTTTAAAAAAGACAGGGAAGAGATTTTATACATAGCGGATGAACTTGTGGAAATGGCAAAAATCTCGCGCGCAAACGGCGTTCTTGCCCTGAGAGAATACAGAGATTACATAAGACATCCTTTTCTTTTAAATGCCCTTAATTGTGCGCTTGAAGAAAATGATACAAAAACTCTGGAAGAAAATCTGCGCCTTATGAGCTTTTTGGAAAACAAAAATGACTTTAAAAATGTGGAAATATTTGAAGAGCTTGGAGGCTACGCGCCGACTTTCGGCATACTCGGAGCAATTATAGGGCTTATTCAGATAAGCACGGTAAATACCCAGCCGCAGGCACTGTTGTCAGGCATTGCAACAGCATTTATAGCAACCGTTTACGGGGTGGGCAGCGCAAATTTAATCTTTCTGCCGGTGGCCCAAAAACTTAAGAATCTGCTTGAAGAAAAACTTTTTGAACATGAAGTAATAATATCGGGCATTTTAGATATTGCAAACATGCAAAGCTCGGTTGTGGTAAGTGAGAAATTAAACAAAATTCTTGTAAAAAACGAAATTCAAAACAAAGGCAGGGTAATTCCTTTTGCGGCATAGTTATGAGCGGTTTATACGAAAAATATAAAAATCTATATAAAAAACAACAAAGCGTTGAGAATAAAAAACACCGCCTCAACCGCTGGGTTGTTTCATATGCTGATTTTACAACCGTTTTGCTTGCAATTTTTATGGTTCTGTGGATAAGTTCAAATTTAAAAATCGAAAATCATCAGGTGCTTGCTAAAAATAAAATTCAAAAAGAAATACAGAATAAGGAAGCACAAAGCACAGGGCCCAACCATCTTATAGACGGAGTTAAAAATCCTTCGGATTCAAAAGAAATCAAAGTTCTGGAACTTGAAAAAACTGTGCAAAATATAAATGCAAATTTAGAAGGCAAAAACAAGGCGCAGATAATCCCCGAAGATACAAAAATCACAATCCGTTTAAGTGACGGAGTGCTTTTTGATGAGGGTTCTGCTATAATAAAAGCGGATTCAAAAAAGACGCTTGATGCCGTTGTTTTTGAACTTAAGAAAAATAACAAAAACATAACGGTGGAAGGTCACAGCGACAATGTACCCGTTGTTGGCGGGAAGTACTCTTCAAACTGGGAGCTCTCAAGTGTTCGTGCGACAAATATTGCAAATTACCTGATATCATCAGGAATTGATAAAAACCGCCTGAGTGTGGCAGGATATGCAGACAACAAACCCGCAGCAACAAACTCGACAGAAGAAGGCAGGGCAAAAAACAGAAGAGTTGATATAGTAATTGAAAATTAACGGAGTTAAGAAATGTCAAAACCACTACAGACAAAAGATGCAAAACCTAAAGAAGAAGGGGCAAAAAAACCTCTCGGTAATGTTAATACAAATGTTATGATTGTGGCAAATACTGTCGTTACCATAATTATTCTCGCAATATTTATGGTAATTATGTACTCGCTTTTTGATACTATGATTACAAATAAAATTTCCGCTTTTCATGAAATTGAAGAACAAATCGATGACCCTGCACAGGAAGAAGATGAAAGAGGCATACTGCTTGATTTAGGCGACTTTATTTTAAATCTTGCAGATATTACTCCCAGAAGATATTTAAAAGTCAATGTTGCAATGGAATTGTCTAAAACTCCTGAAGAAACGGAACTTTTAAACGCTCCGCAAAAATCATCGGGCGGTCACGGTGCAAGTGCAGCCAACCCGATGGATTCAATTGCAGCTGAAATGGAACAGTATAAACCTGCTATAAGGGATGCAATAATCTCCGTTATGTCAAACAAAACCTCCGATGAACTTTCAAGCGCAACAGGCAAGGAACTTGCCAAAGAAGAAATAAAAGAAATGGTAAACACTGTTTTTAACGGACAAAGAGAAGTACTGAGAGTAAGTTTCGGGCAGTTTATTATCCAATAGGAAAAATATGGAAGAAGAAATAAAAAATTCCCAATACCCAAATGAACCGCAAGAGCAGCAATTACCGCCCCAAACGGAAGAATTTCTGCCGCAAATGCAAGAGGACGCAGGTTTTGAACCTGTTAAATCTCCTGATGTTGACATTGAAATACCGGATCAAATTGCAGACACACAAAATACGGATATTAAAACAAAGGACACACAGGCGCAAAATAAACCCGCAGACGCGGATATGGAGCTTATCACGGTATCACCCGTGGAGTTTGTGTCTTTTGAAGAAGAAGATATACATTTAAGCGATGACCCCAAGGCAAATCTTGATATTCTGCAGGATGTCAAAATGCATATAACGGTTGAACTTGGACGCGCAAGGACGTCTGTTAAAAAAGTGCTCGATTTAAGCAAAGGTTCAATTGTGGAGTTAAACAAAGTCGCAGGCGAACAGGTAGAGCTTTATGCCAACGGGAAATTTATCGCATACGGCGAAGTTATCGTTATAGAGGATAAATTCGGGCTTCGCGTAACAAATGTTTCACAACAAAACCTGCACAATATATAGTAATAAAAATGCCCCTTACCATAAGGGGCATTTGATTTTATTTTATATCTTTCTTATGAAAAATATCTTTTTAAAAGACCGTCAAAACCTCTGCCGTGGCGGGCTTCGTCTTTTGCCATTTCATGAACCGTGTCATGTATTGCATCATAACCCAGTTCTTTAGCTCTTTTTGCAATGTCGAGTTTGCCCTGGCATGCGCCGTGTTCAGCGTCCGCTCTCATTTCGAGATTCTTTTTGGTTGAAGATGTAACAACTTCACCTAAAAGTTCCGCAAATTTTGCAGCGTGTTCGGCTTCTTCAAATGCATATCTTTTGAAAGCTTCCGCTACTTCAGGATATCCTTCGCGCTCAGCCTGGCGGCTCATTGCAAGATACATACCGACTTCGGTGCACTCTCCCGCAAAGTTGGCCTTTAACCCTTCAACTACCATAGGGTCAAGACCTTCGGTTGTTGCAATTGTATGTTCGCAGGCATAAACTTTATCAGAGCCTTCGCCTACTACAGTAAAGGTTGTTGCGCCGCAAAGAGGGCATTTTTCAGGTTGTTTATCCGCTTCGGTTGACCATCCGCATACGCTGCATACAAATTTTGTCATCTTTTTCTACCTTTCATTTTCGCTACATTCCCGGCATATGCCGTTAAAAACTATGTCATGACTTTCGATTTTAAACCCTGTTTCTTCCTGTGCTTTTTTTATAATATCGGGAGCGATATCACAGGGTATATCGTATATCCTGCCGCATTTGCGGCATATAAAATGATAATGTTCAAAAGTGTTGTGATCAAAATGCGCCCTGTCCTCCAGTCCGTTTATTTTTTTTATACGCCCGATTTGAGCCATTTTATTCAGATTTCGATAGACGGTTGCAAGTGATATGTTACTGTTTGCCTGTCTTAATATATCATAGATGTACTCTGCCGAAGGATGAACAACGTTATTCAGAAGTGTTTCGTATATTTGCTCTCCCTGTTTTGAGTAGTTCATTACTTATCCTTATTAAGTTTTAGACAAATATGATAACAATTATCAGTTTATACTATTAAATCAAATTTGTCAAGCAAAAATAAAAAATCCGCGGATGTTTGGTCCACCCGCGGATAAATGCTTTTATTCTTTTGAAAATACGATTTTTTCGTCTTTTTCGTCTATTTTAATTTTATCTCCGTCTTTAAACTCACCGGTTAAAAGCGCTTTGGACAGAGGGTTTTCAATACTTTGCCGTATCTCGCGTTTCAAAGGACGCGCACCGTATATGGGGTTAAAACCGTTCAGCGCAAGTCTTTCTTTGGCGTCTTCGGTGATTTCTATTTCTATTTTCCTTGCGGCAAGCAGATTTTTAAGATATTGAACCTGAATATCCACAATGCGTTTTAAATCATCCAGTCTGAGCGCATCAAAGAACACTGTTTCATCAATCCTGTTTAAAAACTCGGGTTTAAAGAACTCATGCAATTTCGCGGTGATTTCTTCTTTGGTGTGCTCTCTGTCGCTTTCTGATAAAAGCCCCTTAACCGCATTATCAAGTATGATATCGGAACCTATGTTTGATGTCATAATGATAATAGTGTTTTTAAAGTCAACCGTTCTGCCTTTTGAATCAGTCAGACGGCCGTCATCAAAGATTTGAAGCATTATGTTAAAGACATCGGGGTGCGCTTTTTCAACTTCATCAAAAAGTATAACCGAATACGGTTTTCTTCTGACGCGCTCTGTCAGCTGTCCGCCTTCATCGTAGCCGACATACCCCGGGGGTGCGCCTATAAGCCTTGATACCGAGTGTTTTTCCATATATTCCGTCATATCAATACGAATAAGCGCGTCCTCATCCATAAACATAAACTCTGCAAGCGCTTTTGCAAGTTCGGTTTTGCCGACACCCGTAGGACCTAAGAATAAAAACGTACCTATGGGACGTTTAGGGTCTTTTAAGCCGGAACGCGCACGGCGGATGGAGTCGGACACGACACCGACCGCTTCATTTTGACCTACGACACGTTTATGGATAAGATTTTCCATATCAATAAGTTTTTTGCTTTCCGACTCGACAAGTTTTGCAACAGGCACTCCCGTCCACTTGGACACAACCTGTGCTATGTCTTCATCGTCAATTTCTTCTTTTAAAAGCGTGTTTTTCTTGCCGCCGTTGTTTTTAACATCCGTCAATCTGCGCTCAAGTTCAGGCAGTGTGCCGTATTTTAATTTTGCCGCAGTTTCAAGATCAGCCTCGCGCTCGGCATTTTCAATATCACGGCGGACTTTTTCAATCTCTGCTTTTATGCCCGCTTCGCCTTTGATACTGCTTTTTTCGGCTTCCCATTGTTTTTTAAGCACATCAGCCTTCGCGCTTATTTCTTCAAGTGTTTTATTTACGGCGGCAATTTTATCATCATCCTGATTATCATTGTCGGACTTGAGGGATTGGAGTTCTATTTGAAGCTGTAATTTCTGGCGCTCCAGCTTATCAAGTTCTTCGGGCATTGAATCTATTTCTATTCTGACACTTGAAGCCGCCTCATCCACAAGGTCTATAGCCTTATCGGGCAGAAATCTGTCTGTTATATAGCGGTTGGAAAGTTCCGCCGCGGCAACAAGCGCCGAGTCTTTGATTCTGACACCGTGGTGCACTTCATATTTGTCTTTTAAACCCCTTAAAATCGAGATTGTATCTTCGACCGTAGGTTCATCCACAAGCACGGGTTGAAAACGGCGCTCGAGTGCGGGGTCTTTTTCTATGTATTTTCTATACTCGTTGACTGTCGTGGCGCCTATAGTCCTAATCTGACCGCGTGCAAGCATGGGTTTTAAAAGGTTGCCCGCATCCGTTGAACCCTCCGACGCGCCCGCGCCCACAACGGTATGAAGCTCGTCTATGAACATAATTATCTGCCCCTGCGACTTTTCAACCTCGGCGATGACTTTTTTAAGTCTTTCTTCAAATTCGCCTCTGAACTTTGCCCCTGCTACAAGAGCACCTATATCAAGCGCTACGAGTTTGGTGTTTTTAAGTCCTTCGGGCACGTCACCGCGGATAATTCTCTGCGCGAGCCCCTCAACTATTGCTGTTTTACCGACACCCGCCTCACCTATGAGAACGGGGTTGTTTTTTGTTCTGCGGTTTAGTACCTGGATAATTCTCCTTACTTCTTCATCACGGCCTATAACCGGGTCAAGTTTGCCCTCTCTTGCACGTTCGGTCAAATCTATTGAGAATTTTTCCATTATTTTATAATCTTCATCAGCATTATTTGTGTCCACTTTTTTATCCCCCCTTATTTTTTTCATTGAGAGTAAGATTTTATCTTTTGTTATTGAAAATTTATTAAAAATACGTGTAATATCAGAGTTTGAGCTGTTTTGCGCGGAAGAAGAAAAATCCGCAAGCGCAAGGAGCAGGTGCTCGGGCGAGATGTATTTATCCTTAAGAGCTTTTGCCTCTTTATCCGCGCTTTCAAAAACCTGTGCGGTTTCTTTTGAAAAATAAATATTACCCTGCGAACTTACTCTGGGCAGGTTATTCAGAGCAGCCTTAATGTCATCTTTAAATAATGACGTATTTAATTTTAAATCGTTCATTAAGGCTTCGGCGGAAGATTCGGCGCTTAAAGAAAGCGCATAGAGAATATGAAGCGGCTCTATAAAAGAGTTTGAATATTCTTTTGCGGTTTCCTGCGCATTTATTACGATACTTTGTGATGATTGTGTTAAATTATCCAACATATAAAAAATCCTTACTATCTATAAACATAATAATAAGGATTTTAATATATTTTACAAAAATTAATCTTAAATTAATTTTTTAGTCTTGGATAAACTGGTTTTCAAGAATTTTTATTCTGAGCGGCTCCTGAAGAACAAAGTCCACTCTCTGGGATTTGTGTATCCACATTTTCTGGGTTCTTGTGCCGTAATAGCGGACTTTTGTCAGGTGCGGGCAGCCTCTGATTAAGCGTATTTCAGGCTCTTTTTGGCCGAGAGTTGCAAGTGCGGGGCCTACAACATTTCCGTCTTTATCAAGCACTGATTCGGTCTGAAGCGCAATATAAGCGTTTCTAAAGAATCTCAAAGGCTTTTTGGTTTTAACAACCTTGCCGCTGAATTGTGTTCCGATAGGAATTAAAAGCAGCCTGTCTTTATCTACAAAGTTAACAAGCGCACGCGCTACAAAAGGATCACCCGGTTTTGCCTTTTGAACATTTATACATTCCATAACACCGAGAGGCAGAATAGTGCCTGCGGGGATAACTATTTCATCGCCGTCAAAGTAAGCGTTTTCAACAACATAGCCGTCTTTAATTACGGGACGCTGCTTGTCGGCAAGCTTTTCCGAGGGACTGATACTTACCTGAGCCATCATGTTGTATAAAAACATTGCAACCTCGCCGCGCGTTGCGGGACGGTTAGGCTCAAGCGTGTGCTCATGACCCGGAGTATTATACATTAAACCGTTTTGAACCGCTTTTGCGGTTTTTACAAGACCCCAGAGGGGAACTTCATTGGCATCGGGGTATTTTGCAAGAACAGAAAGCGCCTCTTCCTGTGTCATATCGTTTGTAGAGAGCGAATTTAGCACAACCGAGAGCACTTCAACCCTTGAAACGGTATTTACGGGGTGAAAATACCCGTCCGGCGTACCTACAACAAGGTCAAAAAATGAAGCAAGCTGAATGTCGTTATATGCCCAGTACCAGTCTTCAACATCTTTAAAATTTCTTGTTGAATCTATATTTTTTTCTCTGAGCCTTAGAGCACTTACAACCATAGAGCAAAATTCAGCCCTTGTAACGTTATTATCGGCCTTATAGCTGCCATCGGGATAGCCCACAACAACGCCGTTTTCATATAAGTATTCAACCGCCTCATATGCCCAGTGCGACGGGGGTAAATCGTTAAAAGTATCTGCCTGGGCAGAATTAAAACTCATCAAAGCTATGCAGATAAGCATTGCGAAAAGTTTAAAAATCTTTTTCATTTTTTTCTCCAAACCGGTTATAGCATGATTTTAGCGTTATTCAAACGCCAAGGCAAGAAGTTTACATCGTTTATGCGATATCTTCTTCCACTTTTGATATTTCATTTTTTGTCGGGAGCTTAATCAGCTCCGCCACGTTCTTTTTTTTGCTCACCATATCGGCCGTGACCGTAAATGTCTTTATGTCGGAGTTTGAAGGAACTTCGTACATGACATCCAGCATAATCTCTTCCACTATAGAGCGAAGAGCACGGGCGCCTGTTTTTCTTTTTATGGCTTCTTTTGCGATAAGGTCAATTGCCTCATCGTCAAATTTAAGTTCAACGCCGTCCATTTGCATTAAGCACTGATACTGCTTAACAATGGCGTTTTTGGGTTTAGTCAATATCATTTTAAGGGTTTCTTCATCCAGAGGATCAAGAACCGTGTATACGGGGATTCTGCCTATAAATTCAGGTATAAGACCGAATTTTAAAAGGTCGTCTGGTTGAAGTTTTTTGAGCATTTTAGCCGCCTGCAGTTCTTTTTCGGCCGCACTTACCGATTTTGAGCCGAAACCGACCGTAGAAGAATCTCCCGCGCGTCTTTCAACGATTTTATCAAGACCGACAAACGCACCGCCGACGATGAAGAGAATATTTGAAGTATCGATTTGAATAAACTCCTGATGCGGATGCTTTCTGCCGCCCTGCGGAGGGACATTTGCAACCGTGCCTTCAATCATCTTCAAGAGCGCCTGCTGAACACCTTCACCCGATACATCACGTGTGATTGAGGGATTTTCGGATTTTCTGGCGATTTTATCGATTTCATCAATATAAATTATGCCGCGCTCAGCCTTTTGAGCGTTATAGTCAGCACTTTGATAAAGTCTTAAAAGAATATTTTCAACATCATCACCCACATAACCCGCCTCGGTAAGGGTTGTAGCGTCCGCTACCGCAAAAGGCACATTTAAAAGTTTGGCTAATGTCTGTGCCAGAAGCGTTTTACCCGAACCTGTGGGCCCTACAAGCAAAATGTTGCTCTTTTGAATTTCAATATCGGATTTTTCATTTTCCATGTTGTGGGCAATTCTCTTGTAGTGGTTATAAACCGCCACGGAGAGAACCTTTTTGGCATCATCCTGGCCTACGATATGCTCATCAAGATAAGCCTTGATTTCATGCGGTTTTGGAATACCCTCATAGAGAAGCTCGGCTTCCTGAGCCTTTTCTTCGCCTTTGAGATTAAACAATTCCTCATCTAAAATCTCATTGCACAGCTCAATGCACTCATCGCAAATGCACACATCGGGCCCTGCGATAAGCTTTTTGACCTGATCCTGCGTTTTTCCGCAAAATGAACATTTTAAATTAGGTTCATCAGTTTTTGCCATTTAATTTCTCCAGATTAATTTTCTTTATTTTCAGCATTATCAAGAGTGATAACTCTGTCTATCATGCCGTATTCAACAGCCTCTTCGGGTGTCATAATGTAATCGCGGTCGGTATCTTTTTCGATTTTTTTGAGGGGCTGGCCTGTATTGTCGGCAAGGATGTTGTTTAAGGATTTTTTGATTCTTAAAATTTCATTTGCCTGAATTTCAATATCGGTTGCCTGACCCTGAGCACCGCCTAGGGGCTGGTGGATAAGGATTCTCGAGTGAGGAAGCGCAAGGCGTTTTCCTTTTTTACCCGAAGAGAGGAGGAATGCACCCATCGATGCAGCCTGACCGAGGCAGATTGTAGAAACATCCGCTCTTATATGCTGCATTGTATCATAGATTGCAAAACCTGCGGTAACAGAGCCGCCGGGGGAGTTAATGTAGAGCATAATGTCTTTTTCAGGATTTTCACTGTCCAGAAGAAGCATTTGCGCAACAATAAGATTTGCAACCATATCATCAATCGGAGTACCGAGGAATATAATTCTTTCCCTCAAAAGTCTTGAAAATATATCAAAAGACCTTTCCCCGCGGGATGATTGTTCGATTACAACAGGTACAAAACTCATAATTTATATTTTCCTTTCGTGGTTCACTATGCTTTTGTTTTGAATTTATTCGAATTTAAAAGTAAGTCATTTACTTTTCTTGTTGCGATTTGCTGAGAAAGAAGGGCGAAGGAAGAAGGGTTTTTCTTCATTTCTTCAAACACTGAAGTTGCGTTTGCGCCGTACATTCTGGCTAATTCCTGAATCTGCGTCAGCATATCGCTCTGTTCGATTTTGATATTTTCTTCTTTTGTAATTTTTTCAATTATTAAAGAGTTTTTAATTCTTTTCACCGCTTCTTCGCGCAGTTTCTGATTAACAGAGTCCATACCTTCTGTTTCTACGATTTTTTCCCAGTCCTGACCCTGACGTGCGGCGTTTTGTCTGGTTTCTTCTTTCACCGCTTCCATTTCACGCGCTATCATTGATTCCTGAATATCAATGTTTGTGTCGTTGTAAACTTTATTGAAAATCGCATCGGATTTTCTTTTTTCGTTTTCAAAGTTTTGCGCATCGTCTAAATACTTTTGAATATCTTCTTTTAAGGCATCAAGTGTTTCAAACTTGCCTGCTTTTTTTGCAAGTTCATCGTTTAACTCGGGCAATCTGCGTTCTTTAACTTCATGAAGATTGATTTTAAACTGCGCGGGAGCTCCTTTTAACTTGGGTTCATGGTAGTTTTCGGGGAAAGTTACGTCAATTACAAACTCTTCGCCTGCGCTGTGTCCCACCAAACCTTCGGCAAAGCCGGGGATGAAGTTAGAGTGACCTAAATCAAGCGTGTAGTTTTTAGCGCTGCCATGTTCAATGGGCTCGCCGTTTGCGCTGCCTTCAAAATCAAATACCACAACATCGGTATTATTTGAAGCTCTGTCGACTTTTTCCAGAGTCGCAAATCTGTTTTGAAGCGCTTCAAGTTCTTTTTGCATAGCGTCAGCTTCGGTTTTGAACTCTTCATATTCAACTTCGACATCTTTATAAGGTGCAAGCGTAAATTCGGGTTTTAATTCCGCTTTTACATGCAGCACAAGGTCTTTGCCCGTTTCATATTCAAAATTTTCAATCTGTGGCTGGGTTGCAAGGTCAAGTTTTTCTTCCTGCGCCACTTTTGAAAATTCCATGGGAAATACGGTTTCAATTGCCTCGATTTTAATTCTTTCTTTGCCTACATATTTTTCAATAACGTTACTGGGGGCTTTACCTTTTCTAAAACCCGCGATATTAACATTTGCGCCGATTCTTTTTAAAGTTCTGGCATACAATTCATCCGCCTGTTTTGCGTCAATGGTGATGGTAATTTTTGCAAGATTTCCTTCTTGTCTTTCAATTGTACTTTTAGTCATAGTTCCTCTTATTTTAAATTAAGTGTGTCTGTATAATAGTATAAATCAAAAATAAAA
>DVFS01000019.1 GCA_018713115.1 Candidatus Galligastranaerophilus faecipullorum | reverse complement strand
AGCCCCGTAGAAAATTTACTTCTCAGGTTTCGTATCTTAATTCTTGAGGCGCGCTCCAGGTTTTGTAGTTAATCTATACAACTTGCGCCTCTTTTTTTATCGGGTGTATATCTTGAAAAGCCCTTGAAATATGTGTTATATTAAATATGTAGCGGATATGAGGTGTTGGCTTGCTGGATGATATAAAAAATTACATTGAACATTCAATTGATGTGAAAAGTGCCGTTTTAAACAATGACAGGCTTCTTATGAAGATTTATCAGGCAAGCCAGATTGTAATTTCTTCTTTAAGAAGAAAAGGAAAGATTTTGATTGCGGGAAACGGCGGTTCGGCGGCGGATGCCATGCATATGGCAACCGAGTTTTGTGCTAAATTTTACCAGGCAAGGCGCGCCTTGCCTGCTCTTGCACTGTGTGCCGATACCTGTGTTATGAGCGCTGTTGCAAATGATTTTAATTTTGAATATGTCTTTTCCAGACAGATTGAGGCACTCGGGCACGAGCAGGATGTATTTATCGCGATATCAACAAGCGGAAATTCAAAAAATATTTTAAATGCCATTGATACGGCAAAACAAAAGGGTATGCAGGTAATTTTTATTACAAGTGAAATGCTCGGCACGGCTCATCTTCAAAAGGCGGATATTCCCATTTGTGTTCCGTCTAATGATACTCCTTTGATTCAGGAAACACACATAATGATAGAGCACCTTATCTGCTATGAGGTTGAAAAGGCTTTTGCCGCGCGTACTCAGGCTTGACCTTTGTTTAAAAACCGAACTATTGTATAGATAAGTTCGAGCTTTTCTCTGTCTTGTTCAAAGTTTTTTACGGAATTGTTAATATATTTAATAAGGATTTTGCTGTCCTGAAGGTGGTCGTTTGAAAAAAGCTCTTCGCTTGTGATATCCAGGGCTTTGAGGATTTTTTCAAGCGTTTCCGCTTTGACAAAATTTGCTCCGACCTCAATGCCGCTTAAGTTTCGCGGGGAAATTTCAATCATCTCGGCAAGCTGCTCCTGTGTGAGTTTGCGCTTTTTTCTTATTCTTTTTATCTTTTCGCCGATTTCTTTTTTTATGTTCACGATAATCTTTCTTTGAAAATTAACATAGAATTTTTTCTTAAACTTGATGTGTCTTATCATATTATATTAAGTTTTATGAAGTTTAAATGATAGACTATATCTATATTTTAAGAAAATATGATGTAATATATCTAATTTTTAGCAAAAAAAGAAAATTTCATGTTTTACTTAAAGTACAGGTATAACATTTGGGAAAGGATAAGGAAATGCAACAAGTGTCTATGACTGCTCCGGCAGCGATTCAAAATACACTTCAGAGTAATACTGCAAGTGAAAAAACAACAACGGATAAAATAAAAGAAAAATGGGAAGAAATCCCCGACGGTGATAAACAGATTGCTGCCGGACTCTCGGCTCTTGCAGCTGCCGCTATTGCAGCTATTGCTATTATGAAGGGTAAAAAACCGCCTGAAACACAGGAAGTTATACAAAAAGGTCTTGGGGAGGCTGCAGAGCAGACTATAAAGAAAGGCAGCTCTGTTGTAACAAATGCAATAGACAATTCAAAAAATATACAAAATACTGCAAATCAGGTAAAAGAAGCCGTAGCTGACGGTGCAAATTATGGCAAAATAAGACGCGAAACACTTAAAAATAAAAGCCATAACGATAAAAAAGTTATTCAAGAGGCTCTTCATCAGGGTGTAAGCGAAAGAAACGCAAAGCAGCAGCAGGTTCTGCAGCAGAAAATCGGACTCTCGCAAGGTACGCAGAACTCTCTAAAAGCTGCCGAAAAGGCAAATCAGGGAGTTGGATCTGCACTGAGTAAGGAAGAGTTAGATGCAAGAAAACTTGCCGCAAATAATGCGGCGGCGCGGGCCAGAAAAAATGCCGATGAATTAAAGCAAACGGCCTCTACGCATAAGGAAACAAAATACGCGCAAAAGGCGCATAATGAAGCAGAGCAGGCAAGGCTAAAAGCAAAAACTGTCGAACAAAACGCTGATAAAAGAATGCAGGAACTTCAGGACGCGGTTGCAAAAAAAGAACAAAACATAAAAAAACTTCAAGAAAGCCCTAACTACGAGGCAGGTCTTGAAAAACAGGCTAAAAATGCAGAGGTAACAAACAAAAACGCACAAAAAAGACTTGCCAAAAAAGAGCGGGAAAAAATAGAAAGAAAATTTGCAGGTTCTTCACAGGCTAAACTTCTGGCACTTGCGGACAGTAAAAAAATTACTCCCGAAGAGAGGGAAGTTATTTTGGATATGTTGAATAAAGGAGCAAGAAATTTAAAATAAATCCCTAATCCGATGTGCAGTAAAAACCCCGAATTTTAATCGGGGTTTTTGTATTAAATATCCAGCTCGTATTTTAAAATGTCTGTCACGGGCGGCTTTTTAAGACATTTGATTGCATCGTCCGCTTTTTTTTGAAGCTCCGGAATATCGCTTACCTCCGCTATGGTGCGAAGCAGGTCGATTGTGCCGTTAAATACCCTTAAAAGGTCGCCTTCGTGCATAATTACATATTTTGATTTTAAGTCGCCAAATATTTCCTGCCAGAGCGCAAGACAGTCTTCGTCATTATAATTTGGCATATATGCAAATTTTAATATTGCGGGTACAAGGTTTGTACTCATTTTAATTTCTTCGTTAATTTTCTTTTGGGATTGTTCTTTTTGAATTTGTTTTGCAAGATCTATCGCGGGGCTTAGTTTTTGGGCAATATCCGCCATATCATCTTCAAAAGTGTCTCTGGGTCTGTCATCTTTTACATCCGCAAACATGACCATAAGGGCTGCAAGTTCTTCGGGGGTGAGATTTTTTGTGTATTTGGGATTATCCATAAGTTCACAGAACAGAATTTGGTTAATTCCGTATACATTTTTTGCCATCTCCCCTTTGTATGTCAGATGGTTTTTGCCGTTTTCATAGTAAAGATATCCTTTTTCCCTCAGGTAGCCGAGTTTTCTGCGGGCTTCTTTTTTGATTTTCTGGGTTGAGCCTGACTGATAGGCAAAAAAGCTGTCTTTTAAAAACTCATCCAGATTGTTAAGAGTTGAATTTTGAAGAAGTGTTGCATAAGAGAGGTTAAACGAACTTGAGATTTTTGTATCGTCAGATTCAATTATTGCCTTAAACCTGCTAAGTTCTTTATCGGATGCCGGGCATACTATTACATTGCCCAAATCATCAATACCTCTTCTGCCGGCTCTGCCTGCGCCCTGTTTGTAGTTTGTAGGCGGGATTTCTATCATTCTTCTGCCGTCGAATTTCTCTAAAGACGTAAATACCGTTGTCTTAAAGGGCATATTGATACCCGCAAGGAGTGTTTCCGTTGCAAAGCAGGCCTTTATCAGTCCTTCGCGCGAGAGTTTTTCAACAAGGCTCTTATATGCGGGCAGCATTCCGGCATGGTGTACGGCATAGCCCATAAGGAGTTTTGGCAGATATTCCCCGTCAAAATCATCCCCGAGATAAATATCTTTGTCTTTTGCTTCTTTTACCACGTCAAGCACTCTTTTTGACTGTTCGGGAGTAAGGAGAGTGCCCAGTTTTGAAGATGTTTCATCAAGCGCTTTTTTGCATTTTTTCTTTGAAAAAACAAAGAAAAGCGCGGGCGTTTTGTCTTTGTCGTTTAAAAGTTTTACAAGAGGAGGGAGGGGAGGATTCTTGGGCGCGTAGCTTAAACGGATATCTCTTCTCTGGCTTTTTGACGGGTCGGACAGGACATAAGCCATTTGCTGTGCTTTTTCGTGTTTGACACCCTTTTCTCTTTCAAGAATTTCCGAGAATCTTTCCGCGTTAATAATGTCATTTCCGTTTGCATAGCCTTCAAGAATTTCAAGGTAGTTTTTGCCGTTGTAGAGCTTTTCAAGCTCGCCGATTGTTTCTTTTACCCTGTCGCCTTTTTGTGTTTTTAAGTAGTTAAGGCTGATTTTTTTGTCATACATTTGCTCAATGTAGTATCCCTCCTGCGGTTTGTATCCAAAGACGTACTCTTTAAGAGGTACATATCTTTCATTTTCGGGCACATCCACAAGTTTTGTACCGTTGTCGGGGCTTACTTGATTGAGCCATTTTGAAATTTCTTTTGCATTTGAAGCGGTGGCGGAGAGCATCATCTGGCGCATGTGTTTTGGTGTCTGCATAACCGATTCTTCCCAGACCGTTCCGCGGTCGGGGTCTTTCAGATAGTGAAACTCGTCATATATAACGCCCGAAAAATCCTTGAATACTTCAGCGGTTGTTTCGGGGTCAGACATATTTACCATATTGCGGTAAATTTCCGTTGTCATAATAAGAAGCTGCGCGTCGGGGTTAATTGTAACATCGCCTGTTATGATACCTACGTTATCGGAGTTTATAAAGTTTCCGTCTTTATCGTAGCGTCCGAAAAGTTCGGAAAATTTTGTAAATTTCTCGTTGCTGAGCGCTTTAAGAGGAGAGAGGTATATTATGCGCTCGCCTCTTTTGAGTGCGTCATCTATGCCGTATTCCGCGATAAGTGTTTTCCCTGTGCCCGTGGGTGCTGTGACAATGGTGTTTTTGCCTGAAATGAAGGAAAAAATTGCTTCTTTTTGGTACTTATCCAGAATAAACTTTTTATCAGAATCTTCAAAAGAACGAAGCTCTGAGGACACTGCCGGAGGAAGAATGATGGACTTTATTTTTTCCATATCAAGCGCTTTAGCCTGATTTCTTCTTATGCTTTCGGCTCTTTGCAAAAACGGGTCGGAAACCTCATTTTGCGATGTTTTTTGAGATACGGCCTGTGTTCTTGTCCGCAAAATCGGATCTTTTGCTATTTTATCGTCAAGTTCCTGTTTGGCTTTTTCTATATCAAGAAACATTTTTGTATTAAGATACCGTCTTCTCTCCCATGGCATATATGCATACGACGGTGCGGGGAGATTGCCCGTATCTACATTAATTTTATGCGGGGAATCGTCCTTTTTTTGTCCTGAAAACGCCTTTTGCGGCGATGAGCCGTTAATGCTTTGAATTCTCATTTCAACTTCCTAAAAAATATACTCTTTATACTCCCGTGAATAATTTTTTTGTACATCATAAACGCCTGAGTGAAAATTTTTGTTACAAAAGTTCAAAAAAATGCTATACTTGTCTTGTAAATATTTTACC
>DVFS01000018.1 GCA_018713115.1 Candidatus Galligastranaerophilus faecipullorum | reverse complement strand
CTGTATTCGCCGTTAATTCTTACATACTCATAGCTCAGGTCGCACCCCCAGGCGCTTGCGGAAAATGCACCCTCGCCCATATAAACATTTACTGTAATTTCCTTGTTTTTCAAAAGTTCGTGCGCTTCATCTTCATCAAACTCAAGCGGTGTACCTTCTTTCATAAGAAACATTGATTTATCACCGGCACAAAATTCAATTGATACATTATCAGGATTAAACTCAATCCCACTGTAGCCAAGTGCCGCAAGTATTCTGCCCCAGTTGGCGTCTTCTCCGAAAAACGCCGTTTTAACAAGATTTGAAGTTATAACTGATTTTGCAAGAATTTTTGCGGATTTTTCATCTTTGGCACCCTGAATGTTTACTTCAAGAAATTTTGTGGCACCCTCGCCGTCAAGAACAATTTGTTTTGCAAGGTGTTTATTTACCATATCGAGAGCTTTTGCAAATGTCTTGTAATCCTCGCTGTTTTCAGATTCTATGGGTTTATTCTGCGCACATCCGTTTGCAAGAACAATAACCATATCATTAGTTGAAGTATCCCCGTCAACCGATATCATATTGTAGGTATTTTTTGTACTGTCGCTCAATGCCTTCTGTAAAAGTTCTTTTGAAATAACCGCATCTGTTGTTACAAAACCAAGCATTGTACCCATGTTGGGGTGAATCATGCCCGAGCCTTTTGCAATTGCACCTATTTTTACCGTTTTACCGCTTATTTCAAATTCATAGGCAATACCTTTTACAAAAGTGTCGGTTGTCATAATGCCTTCTGCGGCATTAAGTGCCGACTGCTCGCAGCTACCAAGCTGGGTTACAATTTCTTCAATACCGTCAAGAATTTTCTCCATTTGCATTTGCACCCCTATGACACCCGTTGAGGCAACAAGGACGCTCCTTTGAGGAAGATTCAGGACTTCCCGGGTTTTTTCAACCATACTCCAGGCGTTTGTCAGACCCTGTGCCCCCGTGCAGGCATTAGCGTTTCCGCTGTTAATAATAACCGCATTTACAGGGGTTGCCTTCTCTACTATATCTTTTGTAACAAGAAGCGGGGCGGCTTTTACAACATTTGTCGTGTAAACACCCGCGCAAACAGCACTTTTTTTAGTATAAATTATAGCCAGGTCTTTTCTTCTTCTTTTAACGCCCGTTCTTATGCCCGCCGCTTCAAAACCCTGCGGCGCAATTACCGCACCGTTTATTTTATTAAATTTTTCTTTGGTTCCTATCATTTTCTTCTCCTTTAAGGAAACATTGCAATATTTTCCAGTGATGTTTTCTCTTCAAGTCCGAACATTATGTTCATATTCTGTACCGCCTGCCCTGCAGCACCCTTAACCAGATTATCAATTGCACTGAAAGCAATTATTCTTTTTGTGCGCGGGTCTTTAAAGACATTAATGTCGCAGAAGTTAGAGCCCTGCACCCATCGGGTTTCAGGCACTTCTCCTTCATTTAGAAATCTTATAAAGTATTCATTTTTATAGTATTTTTTATAAATTGCCCTTATATCATTTAAAGAAATATCCAAAACAGGCTTCATATAAACACTTGCAAGAATGCCTCTTTTCATCGGGACAAGATGCGGGGTGAAATTAACAAGCGGGTCTTTGCCGGAAATACAGGATAAGACCTGCTCTATTTCAGGGGTGTGTCTGTGTGACGCCACTTTATAGGCTTTAATTGAATCCGAGCATTCACAGTAATGCACGCCAAGGTCAAGACTTCTGCCCGCGCCCGATACTCCTGATTTAGCGTCAATTATAATGTCATCAGGGCAAATTACACCTTCTTTTAAAAGCGGTGCAGCCGCAAGAATTGAAGCTGTCGCATAACATCCGGGATTTGCAACAAGAGATGCTGATTTTACTTTTTCTCTTTCCCATTCGCAAAGTCCGTATACCGCATTGTCTAAAAGTTCTTCGCCATGGTGTTTGGTATTGTACCAGTTTTCATAGACTTCTTTGTCTTTAAGTCTAAAGTCGGCGCCTAAATCAATAACTTTTGCATTTGAGAGAACCCCGGCGTCAATTTGAGCGGAAGCTATGCCGTGAGGAAGGGCGACAAAGATGACATCGGCATTTTTGGAAATTTTTTCGATATTTTGTTCTTCAAGTTCAATATCCAAAATGCCTTTGAAATTTTTATAAATATCACTGAATTTTTTACCCGCATATGTTTTGCTTGTAAGAGAAATTATTTCAACATCCTTATGCGCCGAAAGTATTCCCGCAAGAACCGCTCCCGAGTAGCCTGTTGCACCTATTATTGAAGCTTTAATCATCTTTTTGCCTTTCTGTTACAAAAAAGCCTCCCTGAGAAAGTTACCCTAGGGAGGCTTAAATAAATTTATTCTGAAACTTTTGCACGTAAATAAACTTAATAAGACTCCAATCTTATTAAGCGGCGGCGCAAAGTTCTTTCTTTTTTGTTTAAAATCATGAAGTTTCCTTTTTCTTTTGATTCATTACAACATTTTTTTTAAAACTTGTCAATAATTAATTGTACTATTTACACGATTTGTGTAAAATTTTCTTAATATAATAACAATTTTATGTCTGCAGGTGGTTTAATACTTATGTGTAAAGCAGGATAGAAAATGACAAAAGCATTAACAATCACACCTAAAATTTCACAAACATACAACGGCACAAAATCGACAATTGCAAAGACCATGCCCGCAGCCGCAAGTTACATAACGGAGCAAAAGCCGCCAAAATCAAAAGCAACACGCGGGATAGTCGGGACGGTTATTGATATCTTTAAAGCAATTGCAAAGAAAATATCAACTCCCGAGAATGCAGTTTCAAAAATCAGTAAAAATACAACCGCTCCTTCGCATAAAGACCCTGCGGCAATTGTTATGAAAACAATGCATGGCTGATTACTCCTTGTGGTAAAATAGTATTGTGAAATACGCTGAAGGCGAAAAGCATAAAGATCTTATAAGCAAAAGAGAAGGTCAGAGGTTTTATTTCGACGGTGAAAACGTCGAAATTGTCGTGCTTAGAAAAAATCCCGATGAAGAAGTCATAAAAATGATAGCGGAAAATGAAATATTTTTTCAGCTGTTTTTAAGAGAGGAAATAGTTTTTCTGCTTATTAAAATTGACGGACTTAAATGGATTGATATTCCTTTTGTAATAGAGAAAAGCACAAAACTCAAACATCCCGATGATATAAACCGCAATTACTTTGCAAATATAATTTTTGCCGACTGCGTAAACGGAAAAGTATGCGCCGCAAGAACCCAAGCACTGGGGCACGGACTTTCAAAAGCACTTTTCTGGGCATTAAAAAAACAGCTTGAATACCCGATAGAAAATATCAGACAAAAAATAAACAAAGTCCATGCCGGCTTCTCCTCGGATGAAATGGCAAGACTGTCGCTGGGTAAATAAACCTTAAGCTTTCAACTGGTTGTAAATAGATGTGACAGAAGGTATCCAGCCGCTGTTTGTGCCGTTGGGGTCGTTTGCGGCGCCAACTGGACAGTATTTGTTTCCGATTTGCGATATTGAAGTAAGACCTTGATCTATATAGCCTGTTTTTAAGTTTTTCGCCATAGCGTCAATACCCGCTTCGATACTTGAAAAACTTTGGAGGCACATCCAGTTTGATGAAGGATCCATTAAGCCTCCGGGGTTATTCTGGTTATTTACCGCGCTTGATGTACCCCAGCCTGTTTCTAAAGCCATAATTGCCGCAAGAAGTGCAGGGTCAAGTCCGTATTTTTGCGCAGTGCCTACTATTATCTCGCCCTTGCCCGCAAGCGCGCCTTTAAATTTTTGATTTAGTTTATCCGCCATATCTCCGGCAACGCCTGTAATAGAGGGCGCGGCGGAAGAAATATTTTGACCTGCGGAACTAACGGAACTTTTAGCAGAGTTCATAAGCGAAGAAATTAACGACATAATTGAATCACGCGTTTCTCCCAGTGACTCTATTGACTCTTCAATGTTTTGGGAAAAATCGGTATCGACATATGAGTCTTCTTCTTTGGAGGCTTTCTTTTCCGAAGTCTTTTTGTCTTCGCTTTTTTTATCGGAAGATGAAGAACTTGTACCGCTAAGGTTTATTGTACCTTTGCTTATTGAAGAATATTCAAGCGGATTTACTGCCATGTTTACCTCGTATTTATATATATAAAGTATATACGCATTAAAAAATTGCCTTAATGTTAAAAAAATTAATAATTTTTATCGGCAGAAAAGCTGTGCTATTATTTCAGTATGCATACAAATAAAAATATAAACAGACTAATAAAGACCGCGCAGGGACAATTGGAAGGTATTTCAAAAATGATTGAAAACGGGCGCGAATGCACGGAAATAAGCGCCCAGCTTCTTGCAACACAGTCAATTTTGAAAAAAGTAAATGTTGAAATCTTAAAAACACATCTCAATCACTGCATCAAAGAAAGTTTTGAAAGCTGCGACGAGAAAGTAAAACAGGAAAAAATTGACGAAATGACGAACCTGCTTGATAAAATTTTAAAGTAATTTATTTTTTCCTGTAGTCAAGCAGAATCAGAGATGTTGATTTTATAAGATTATACGCCCATATACATATCAGCACCCCGCCTGCAACCCCTACCAGGGGATCTAAAAAAACAAGATTAAAATATTTTCCCGCAAGCAGTGCAAAAATTGCAAAAAATGAAGTAAGAGCATCTGCCAGAATGTGCATATATGCTGCAATAAAGTTATAATCTTTATGCTGCTCTTCACTATGTCCGTGTCCATGTTCTGTGCAGGAATGTGTGTGGGATTTTACACCCATAATCAATATGCTCAGAAGGTTTACCGCAAGCCCGATTATTGCCACAACAATTGCATCGCCAAAGTGTATTTCAAGAGGATTAAAGAAGCGCATAACAGACTCAAAAAGTATCCATACACCCGTTACACCAAGCAAAATAGAGCTTACAAAACCCGCAAGAGTACCAATCTTATCTGTTGAGATACTGAATTTATCACAATTTGCCAGTTTTGCGGCAAGAATATATGCAAAGAAAGTTATGGAAAGCGCAAAAGCATGGGTTCCCATATGCCACCCGTCAGCGGTAAGAGCCATTGAGTGTGTCAGTATGCCAAAAAATATCTCTGCCGCCATGGTAGCAAGAGTAAGTATTATAACTGCAAGTGTTTTTGTTTTAGCGTCAGCTCCGGACATAATGTGCTCCTTTTTTAATTACTACACCCCACGGGGGTATAGTATTATCATAACACTTTTTTCATTTTTGTCAATACAGGGGATTTATTTTATATATTTAAATTTATCCTCCGGCTTAATCTCTCTTATTACACGGCAGGGATTACCGAACGCAAGCACATTTGAGGGTATATCTTTTGTAACAACACTGCCCGCACCGATAACGGTATTGTCGCCGATTGTGACATTGGGCATAACACTGACATTAGCACCTATCCATACGTTATTTCCCACTGTTATAGGGTAGGCAAATTCTATCCAGTTAATTCTCGTTTCAACATCCAGAGGATGTCCTGCGGTATAAAATCCGCAGTTAGGCGCTACAAGAACGTTATCGCCAAATTTTATTTTTGCGCAGTCAAGCATAACGCAGTTATGATTTACATAAAAATGATTTCCAATCTCTATATTATAACCGTAATCACACCAGAAATCAGACTCAATATTAAAAAACTCCCCCGTTTTTGAAAAAAGTTTGCGAATAATCTCCATTCGCGCCTTGGTATCAGACGGTGCGGTATTATTATATTTAAAACACAAATCCTTTGCCTCGAGCCTCTCTTTATACAAATCTTCATCTCCTGAAAAATAAAGATAGCCGTTTATCATTTTTTCTTTTTCGTTCATAAACTCTCCTTTAACAAAGAAATTATAACAGATTTTTTATACCCGCACATTGCCTTAGCCATAAAGAGCAATTGAAAGCAGCAGAGCATTTTGCAAATATTAATACAGCCATGTTTTATTATAAAGCAATCACAACGGTTTTTATTTTTGTAATGTTTTTTTGCAGCTCAGGCGCATATGCAAACAACATAAATGTGGATAATTTCAATGAACTCATAAATTCGGCACCGCAAAGCGACGACACTATTACTTTTACAAACAATCTTACATCATATTCTTCAATTTCAGGGCATTTTGAAAATCTGAATATAACCTTTGAAGGCAATAATTACTATATAAATGGACTTAATACATTCGGAGGGTTCATAGTAAACAGGGAAAGCCTTTTTAACAGCGTAAATATAATTAACTGCAAAGGACAAGAATATCAAAACTCGGCTTTTGCAGGTGCAATTTATAATACGGACGGCACAGCCGAGATTACCAATTCCCGCTTCAGCGGAAACTTTGTTGATTCGCACAATCTGGATTTCGGTGTGGGAGGCGCCGTTTATAACCTCAACAACGGCACAATGTCCATAAACTCATCCGTATTTGAAAACAACTATGCAAGCGGAGCGGGTTCCTACGGCGGCGCGATAGCAAACGGGTATGCCGATACAGGCGTCGAAAATATGACAATAGACAATTCAATATTTGAAAACAACCACGCTTACGGCACAGTTATTTCCTACGGCGGCGCAATTTACAACAGAGAAAACATAAAGATAAACAATTCAATATTTACAAACAACTACACCGATATAACCGACGGGCTCTTTGGATATGGCGGCAGCATTTTTAATACAGGGAATATGGAAATTAATAATACCAAAATAAACGGCAGCTACGTAACCGGCGCAAACAGCATAGCTGCGGCCGGAGGAGCTATATACAACCAAGCGGATCTTTATATAAAAAATTCGATTATAAACAACAGTTACGCCGAGGACCCCGGAGGGGCATCAGGCGGAGCGATATATAATGACATTGACGGGACGACAACCATTGAAAACACGCTGATTGAAAATAACAAGCTTATTACAAATAACGGGCTCGGGGGTGCAGTAGGAAACAAGGGAACCCTTATCATAATAAACTCAACCATGAAAGACAATTACGAAAACGACAGCGTAAAAAATGACATATATAATGATAACGGCATAATAAAGTTTGAGGGCGAAGGTACAACAAATATCTTAAGCGGGATAGACGGCAGCGGCAGCATTGAAAAAAATGGCAGCGGAGTATTAAATCTGGGCGGCAACAATCAAAAATACTCCGGCAGTTTTACCTTAAATGCCGGTACTTTAAGCCTTCTCAGGGATGCCGATTACTTTAGCGCCGGAAGCACCGTTTTTGGAAACGGGGTAAATTTCAACATGCAAAACGGGCAGATTAACAATATAAATTTCGGTTCAATGACGCTAAACGGACGATCAAATATTTTTCCGGACGTAAACTTTAAAACAAACACCATGGACACCATAAGCGCTGTATCAATAAGCGGAGGCGGCACTATTTTTGTACCGAATCTTAATCTTGCGGGCTCGCCGACAGGAAACTTCATCTCCATACCGTTTGCCGACAATATCCTCAAAGATTCCGTAAAATATAATCAAAGAATTATCAAAACACCTATTTTTGACTATCTGTCAAGCTATAATTCCCTGAACGGATATTTTGACTTTTCAAGACAAGGTTTTAATTCCGGAATTCTGGTATCACAAATTGCGGCACAACTTGCCGGATACCTTGTTGAAACTGATACCTTTAACAATGTCTTTTCAAACCTGGATATGGTTATGATTGCGCAAAAAAATAAAAGAGCCGCGCTTCAATTTTTGAATCAAAGTGCATATACCGGCAATAGCGCACTTTTTTCGCCCGTTTTAATACCGGAACAAAGAGGAGGTGCGTGGTTTAAGCCTTATTCAATCCTTGAAAACGTTCCTCTTAAAAACGGCCCCACGGTTTCAAATGTAGGCTACGGAAGTCTTTTTGGAGCAGAAACGGAACTTCGAAAAATAAAGCGGGGATGGTACGGACTTTTTGGCGGATACGGTATGTATAACGGTTCGCACCAGGCATATGACGGCAACGGTATATATAACAACGGCGGGCTGCTCGGAGCTTACGGTGCATTTTATAAAAACAACTTCTTTTCTCTTTTAACCGTAAACGCAGGCGCCAACAGCGCAGCTGCAAATACATACTTCGGCAGGGAAAATTTTACCATGCTCAACACCGGCATTTCACAAAAATCAGGCTGTAATCTTGCCCTCTTTAACGACAAGCTTATAATTCAGCCAAGTATAATGACTTCATATGTTTTTGTGAATACTTTTGACTACAGCGGGAGCGCGGGAGTCGATATAAATACAAACCCGCTCAATGCAATACATATTGAGCCGCAGATAAAATTAATCGGCAATTTTAAGAATTTCCTGCAGCCCTATATAAGTGTTTCTATGGTTTGGAATATAATAGATAAAGCAAAATTCAGGGCAAATGATGTTTATCTTCCCGAACTTTCGGTAAAACCTTATGTCAGATACGGAGCAGGAATACAAAAACGATGGGGAGAAAGGCTGACGGGATTTTTTGAAGCAATGATAAGAAACGGAGGAAGAAACGGCATAGGATTTCAGCTTGGGTTGAGAATAAGCATTTAATTATGTTATTATGTTTCTATGAAAAGATGCAGCTGGGTGAAGGAAAATTCGCAAATATACAAAAAATACCATGACAGCGAATGGGGAATTGCAAAGTATGATGATCGGGATTTATTTGAACTTCTTGTGCTTGAATGCTTTCAGGCGGGCTTAAGCTGGCTTTGCGTGCTGAATAAAAGAGAGGATTTCAGGAGAAGTTTTGACAATTTTGATGTAAAAAAAGTTGCAGATTATAAAGAAGAAAAAATATGCAAACTCCTTCAAAATGAAAAAATCATAAGAAGCAGAAGCAAGATTGAAGCTGCAGTTAACAATGCAAAAATTTTTATAAAAATTCAGGAAGAGTACGGCAGTTTTTCAAATTATATATGGGGCTTTACCAAAAACAAAATAATCAAAAATACAAGCGGCAAGATTCCTGTCAGCACGCCACTTTCAGATAAAATTTCAAAAGACTTAAAAAAACGCGGCATGAAATACACGGGCACAGTCATAATATACTCTTACCTGCAGGCTATAGGAGTAGTCGACGACCATGAGCCCGGTTGTTTCAGGTATTAAAAAAGCAAAAAGCCTTAACATTTCTATACTTGATTTCTTGTATTTTTATTTTAATATTAGTATAAGACACTATCGTTTGAAAGGATGTACAAATGTCAATTGTATGCGAAATATGCGGAAAAAAATCCATTAAAGCGGCAAAGATTTCGTTCTCTCATAAACAACACGTGCACAGACAGCTTCCCAACCTCCACAGGGTTAAAGCCGTAATCAACGGGGTTGTTAAAAGAGTACGCGTTTGCTCATCCTGCATAAGAGCAGGAAAGGTTAAAAAGGCCATATAGGTTTTGAAAAATTAAAAAAGACCTCTCAAAATGAGAGGTCTTTTTTTGCTGCAGGCAATTTTTACTCTCCGGTTGTTTTTATTAATACATAAAAGGAGAGAGTATTATGGCGGACAACGGCATAAATTTTTATTCACCGTATTATGAAAAAGGTTTCTGGTTTGAACCTGAGCGTGTTGAGCCGGAGAATGCAAATCCTACCCAGGGCAATGCTTTTTTAAATAAATACTGGGGGCAGGGCAGCGAGCAGGCAATAACTTTGAGCCAGGGCAATGCATTTAGCGGTTACTGGGGCGGCAGCTACGGCGGCTACACCATAAATTACGCCAATCAGGCAAAAAGCTACGACGACGTTATGGACTCCTTCAAAGGAAAGCTTGATGATTTAAAAGGGCAAACTGCAGCCCAAAACACATATCTCTTTGACCCATACTGGGATGCGGATTACGGAAAATACGAAGAAAACGCCGCACAGGAAGGATTCAGCTACGACAAAGTAGAAAACGATTTTCAAAGCGAATTGGAAAATATCAACCCCGATGATAACTCGGCGGATAAATTTTTACTTGACGCATACTACAGTGCAGACTATAGCAGATACGAAGAAAAAGCTGCACAGGACGGCTTTAGCTATGATGCGGTTATAAATAATCTTAAAAAAGAGCTCGGCAGAGAAAATACCGGCACCTCAAGCGCAACACCGGACTACAGCGCATATTATAACAATATTTTTAATTAGAAATTTTATATGAAAAATGGAGAAAATTTCCCATAAGGTTCTCGTTCCAAACTTCCACATCACAAGGAACATCAAGAACAGAGGGAGAGAAATTCCATATGTATTTAATATTTGAATCCACCAGAAAATCAACCGTAGACTGCGCAGCGCTTCTCGGGACAGTCAAAAGCACCATCTGAACCCCCATCTGTACTGCAAGCTCCGGGAGCTTTGAAATGTGATAAACCTCCTTCTTATTTACATTTACACCCACTTTAAGCGGATCGTTGTCAAAAAGGGCGAGAACATTTAAACCGTAATTTAAAAAATTATCATATTTTGCAAGCGCAAGACCTAAATTACCCGCGCCCACTATAAAGGCGTTTTTGGGATGCGAGAACCCGAGAGTTTTTTCAATTGATTTTTTTAAATCCGAAACGTGATAGCCGACACGTGATTTACCGCTGTTTTGCAAGAGGGAAATATCTTTTCTTACCTGCGAATCATCAATCTTTAGCAGGGTTGCAATTTGCAGCGAGGTTATTGTTTCTATCCCTGAGGCTATAAAATCACTCAAAATGCAGTGGTAGAGCGTAAGCCTGTTTATCGTTTTATCTGAAATCTTTTCTTTCATCATCTTAAATTAAAAATATCGGATAGCCAAAATCAGGCTATCCGATATAAATTATCATCTACACTTCGCCGTTGTAGGCTTTGATGTACATTTCTCTTATCTCTTTCATAAGAGGATAAGCAGGGTTTGCGCCTGTGCACTGGTCATCAAAAGCAAGTTCTACAAGCTCATCTAATTTTGCATAGAACTCTTCTTCGCTGACACCCAAATCTCTGATTGAAAGCGGTATTTCAAGTTCTTTCTTAAGATTTGTGATTGCACTTAAGAGAAGTTCAACTTTTTCATCGTCAGAATTTCCGCCCAATCCGAGGTTATCTGCAACCTGAGCATATTTTGCCTTTGCATTGGGGAATTTATATTGCGGGAAGGATGCTTGTTTTCTCGGGCAGTCGTTAGAGTTGAAACGAATTACCTGATTTAAAAGCATAGCGTTTGCAATACCGTGGGGAATATTAAACGCTGCACCCAGTTTGTGAGCCATTGAGTGGCAAACACCCAAAAATGCGTTAGCAAATGCCATACCTGCAAGAGCCGACGCGTAGTGGATTTTTTCTCTTGCAATCGGATCATCCTTACCGAATTTATAAGAACGGGGCAGATATCTGAAGATTAACTTAGCAGCTTCCAGGGCGGGAGAGTTTGTAAAGTTTGTAGCCATAGAGCTTGCATAAGCTTCAAGAGCATGGCTCAGTGCGTCAATACCCGATGCTGCGCAAAGACCTTTAGGCATAGAATCAACAAAGTTGGGGTCAATGATTGCCATTTCGGGTGTCAGTGCATAATCTGCGAGCGGGTATTTGATATGTGTTTTATCATCGGTAATAACCGCAAAAGGTGTTACCTCGGAACCCGTACCCGATGTGGTCGGAATTGCAACCATTGTAGCTTTTTTGCCGAGAGCGGGAAGATCGCAGATTCTCTTTCTGATATCCATAAATCTCATAGCTACGTCATCAAATACAGTTTCAGGTTGTTCATACATCAACCAGATAACTTTTGCCGCGTCGATTGGCGAACCGCCGCCTAAAGCAATAATTACATCAGGTTTATATACATTTACCATCTGCATTGCTTCAGCAATTGTAGACAGTGTCGGGTCAGGTTTAACATCAAAGAAGATCTGGAAATCAACGCCGATTTCTTCCAGTACTTTTGTTACATTGTAAACGGTGCCTGAATCAAATAAATATCTGTCGGTTACGATAAATGCTCTTTGTCTGCCTTTTAATTCACGAAGCGCTAAATCGGTTGCACCGCGTTTAAAGTAAACTTTCGGCGGAACTTTGAACCATAACATGTTTTCTCTCCTTTCGGCTACCGTTTTGTAGTTTAATAAGTGTTTAATACCGACGTTTTCACTTACTGCGTTGCCGCCCCATGAGCCGCAGCCGATTGTAAGTGTCGGGTCTAATTTGAAGTTATAAATATCACCGATAGCACCTTGAGATGCGGGCGAGTTAATTAAGATTCTGCCTGTATGCAGCGTTTTTGCGAATTTATCAATTCTTTCTCTTTTTCTTTCATCAGTATAGAGAACGGATGTGTGACCTGCGCCGCCTGCATCAACAAGCGTGAACGCGATATTTACCGCATCATCAAAGTCGCATGCGCGATACATTGCAAGCACGGGAGAAAGTTTTTCATGCGCAAAGGGTTCATCCATTGAATAGTCGCTTACTTCACCGATAAGAACTTTAGCATCTTCGGGAACTTCAAAACCTGCCATTTGGGCGATTTTATATGCAGGCTGTCCTACAATTCCGGCATTTAATCTGCCTTCTGGGAACATAGTGTTTCTCAATGCCTGTTTTTGCTCTTCATTGCAGAAGTATGCACCTCTGTACATAAATTCTTTTTTAATTTCTTCATATACGCTGTCCACGGCTATTACCGCTTGTTCTGACGCGCAGACAACACCGTTGTCAAAAGTTTTTGACAGAAGAATTGAAGATACGGCCATTTTAATATTGGCTGTTTCATCAATTATTGCGGGGGTATTGCCGGGGCCTACACCCAAAGCGGGTTTACCTGAAGAATATGCTGCTTTTACCATGCCCGGGCCGCCTGTTGCTAAAATCATATCGATTTTAGGGTGGTGCATAAGCTGGTTGGAAAGCTCAACCGTAGGTTCATCAACCCAGCCGATAATATCCCTGGGGGCGCCAGCCGCAACCGCTGCATCAAGAACGATTTGAGCAGCCTTGATTGTGGCTTTTTTTGCTCTCGGGTGAGGCGAGAATACAATTGCGTTTCTTGTTTTTAAAGCTATTAAGGATTTAAAAATTGCCGTTGAAGTCGGGTTTGTTGTAGGTACAATACCTGCAAGAACACCGATGGGTTCAGCAACCTTTTTAATGCCGTTAACTTTGTCTTCTTCAATAATACCGCAGGTTTTGCAGTCTTTGTATTTATGGTAGATGTATTCTGATGCAAAGTGGTTTTTGATAACTTTGTCTTCTACAATACCCATGCCGGATTCTTCATGTGCCATTTTGGCAAGAGGAATTCTGGCTTTGTTTGCAGCGAGCGCTGCCGCTCTGAAGATTTTATCTACCTGTTCCTGGGTATAAGTTGCATAAACTCTTTGTGCAACTTTGGCTCTTTCGATAACCTGATCTAAATCTTCAGCGCTTGTAACCAATTGACGGGGTTCTTCGTTTTGAACCTTTTCAATTTCCATGTTTTCTTGTGTCATGTTGTTCTCCTTATTACATAGCTCTTTTTGAGATTGTTTCTTTTTAAAGTTGAAAAACATTTTGTTCTCCGTTTTTATTCGTGATTTATTTCACAATATAATTTTAAAACAAAATATTTTAAAATGCAAGTGTATTTTTTACACATTATAAAAACTTTATAAAAAATTAATATGAAGGTTAACAACTTTTTACTTTGATATTTTATGTTTTCTGATAAAATGATTTTGGTGAAGTATGACAAATGCAATCACATTAAATGAAATATATATGATACTGGGCTTTTCGCTTTCTCTGTATGCGTGTGTTTCTAACGACGTCATTCAAACACTCGGTACTTTTTTAAGCACAACCCGTGAAAAGCCGGCATGGCTTATATGGCTTTTTGCAAGCCTTGTCCTTGTAATAACTTTTACTCTGGGCTGGTATATAGATGACGGGGATATGGCATTTGGCAGGCTGGACAGAATACCGTTTGCACAGCAATTTTACTGGTGGCATGTTCTTCCGCCCGTCATACTTATATACTTAACAAAAAAAGGTATTCCTGTTGCAACGGCATTTTTGATTTTAAGCATATTTTCATCGGGAACCGTCATAAGCCTTATGCTTGCAAAATCACTTGTCGGATATGTTATGGCATTTACAATATCTATTGTTCTTTATTTTATAATTTCAAGACCCCTTGAGAAAAAGTTTCTTTATACAAAAGACAAAAAAATATCTAAGTGGTGGTATGTCACAAAGTGGAGCGCAACTGCATATCTGTGGTCAATGTGGCTTATGCAGGATGCCGCAAACCTTTATGTCTATCTGCCAAGAAAACTGGACTTTGCGCAAATGATTGTAACACTTGGCATATTTGTTACATTCCTTGGCTGGATAGTATATAAAAGAGGCGGCGAGATTCAAAATATCGTGAAATTAAAAACGAATACTCAAGATATCCGCTCCGCAACAATAATTGACGTAACTTATGCCTCGATACTTTTGTATTTTCAGAATGTAAACAACATTCCCATGTCTACAACCTGGGTATTTCTGGGGCTGCTTGCCGGAAGAGAAATTGCAATGTATAACAGGTTAAGATTTGAAACCCAGAAGAAAGTTTACAAACACGTCGTTAAAGACTTTTCAAAAGCACTTATCGGTCTTATTGTTTCAATGATTGTTGTATGCTTTATTAACCACTTTGATAAAATTATCAACATTATGCATACATACCTACATCTTGACTAGTTCTTTTTGTGTGCAATCCTTGCAATTGTTTTGCGGGTCATTTTTTAAATTGTCCGTACTCTTATACGGCATGCAGTGCTTATTTAGAAATTCTGCCATATCCATAGCCGCAGGAGTTTTTGCAAGCCCGTGCATAATTTTGTACACAAAAAGCGAAAATCTCAGGCTCCACAGGCAGGTTGGACAGGAAGTAAGTACAATATCCGGATTCGTTTCAATTATATCCCTTGCCTTTTTAAAAGAAAGACTCAGAGCAATTTTAGGGTGCCTGATAAAGAAATCTCCACCAAAACCGCAGCAGTATTCAGGGTTTTCAAGCCTTTTGTATTTAATATTTTTAATCTCTTTTAAAATCTCTTCAACCTCGGTAAGTTTTTTTCCGGCCGAATTCATATGGCATGGCATATGATAGCTAACGACAGCCGGTTTTTTTGCCTCAAGCGGGAAATTCTTATATATGTCGGTATAAAAAATAAGCTTGGAACGATTTTTCGGATTTTTAAAAGGATAATTTCTAACCGCACTAAAACATGTTGCGCAATCAAAAACTACAAGACGGGCATTTTCTATTATGCTTTCATTAAAGGCCGCAATTTCATTATAAATATCAACTCTTCCTTTTGTAAGATACGGCAGGGCACAGCATTTAAAATTTCCGTTTTTGAGCTTTACGCCGTGTATTACAAGTTTATTTTTAAGTTCTTTTGAAATACAGCCCTCAAAATAAAGAATATCGGAGGATTTATTGTAGACGGGAGTTTTTTTAAAAAAAGAAAACAATCTGAGTGCTGACATCTTCAGGTTAAATACAAAATCAGACGTCAGTATTTTTCCCGTAAAGGAGAGTTTTTTTTCTGCATTAAAAACCCCTGTCGTATCGACACCCGAGGGACAATTTAACCTGCATTTTTCGCAGTTTAAACATAAATCAAGACTTTGAAGAATTTTTCTGTTGAGTTTTAATTCGCCTTTTTTAAGCCCCCAAATCTGCATAAGCTTTCCGCGCGCGGTGGAATTTTCATTTTTTACTTCGTCATACACGGGGCACACACCCTGGCACAGAGCGCAGCGCGAACATTTATAAATATTTTTCTTTACTTCGTCATCTCTCATAGTTGTAGTATAATTCAATTATGAAACAAGCTCAATCTATTCTTGAATTTACAATAATTGTTGCGTTTGTACTTATCTTTATAAGCATATTTTTAAACAGTTTTAAGTTAAAAGGAATAGAGCAGCAAGCAACATACGGCGTCAGCGAATCCGGGACAAATACCGTGGTGGTGCCGCCAATGACTCCATAGAGGATATGAAATGAAAAGTGCACAGCTTAAAGACTTAAAAATAAAAATAACCGAAACCGAAAAACCTGTCTTAAACGGCAGAGGTGCAATAATTAAAGTTCTGGGCTGCGGTCTGTGCGGTTCGGATATAGTTAAAATCAAGCATGCTTCAAAGGAAAATGAGTCAAACATAAAACTCGGGCATGAGGTTGTAGGCGAAATAGTTGAAATAGATACCGATACACCTTATAAAAAGGGGGATATTGTGGTAATGGGGCACCATTACCCTTGTTTTAACTGTGATTTTTGCCGGATAGGTGCATTTTCCATGTGTGAAACATTTAAAAAATCCAATATTGAACCCTGCGGATTTTCGGAGTTTATAAAAGTTGACGAAAACCATCTTAAATACACCGTGTACAAAGTTCCAAGCAATCTTACATACGAAGAAGCAGCCTTTCTTGAGCCTCTGGCATGCGTAGTGCGTGCAATAAGGCGTGCGGGATATAACCTTAAAAACGATAATACGGCATCAAACGCTCTTGTTTTGGGTCTTGGCTCCATAGGCTTTATAACCGCTCAGGCGCTAAAAGCATTCAAAGTAAGGGCATACGGGTATGACATAAATAAAGAACGCACAAAGCTTGCTTCAAAATTTAATATAGAATACAAAAAAGATATTTATGACACCGTTTTTATGACCTCCGGCTCTTCAAAAGCCATTCCCACGGCGCTTGAACACATAAGAAACGGCGGCAAGATAGTAGTTTTTTCTTCCATAGAAAATGAGGACGGATACAAAAACAATGATATTTATTACAGAGAGTTGAGTATTATCGCAAGCTATTCGCCCTCGCCCGAGGATTACAAAATTTCCTACGAACTTTTATGCTCGGGAAAAGTTAATGTTAAAAATATAAGCACCATTTACACTCTTGACAATTTAGCCGGGGCGGTTGAAGATAATATTTGCGGAAAGATTTTTAAGGCGTATATAAAAATATGAAAATGAAAGCTGTCAGATACTATGCCCCCAAAGACATTCGCTATGAAGAAGTAAATGTTAAAATGCCCGAAGAAGGAGAGGTTCTGGTAAAAGTGGAAGCAGCCTTAACCTGCGGAACAGATGTAAAAACTTACCGCAGAGGTCATCCTGTTTTAATTAAAAAAACTCCGTCGGGTTTCGGTCATGAATTTGCAGGAACCATAGTAAAACTCGGCGAAGGTGTTGAAAAATTTAAAATCGGCGACAGAGTAGTAGGCGCAAACTCCGCCCCCTGCGGAGAATGTTTCTTTTGCAGACGGGGAGAAGAAAATCTTTGCGAAAACCTTAATCTTCTAAACGGGGCATATGCGCAGTACATCACCATTCCAAAAAGAATTGTTGAAAAAAATCTTCTTATAATCCCTGATGAAGTATCCTTCCGCCGCGCGGTTTTCTGTGAGCCACTGGCAAATGTTGCGCATGGCATAGACAGAACCCCTATCCGCCCCGGCGATACGGTAGGTGTAGTGGGCATAGGTCCCATTGGTTTAATGTTTGCCCGCCTTGCCAAATTAAGGGGGGCAAAAGTCATCGCTATGGGCAGAAACCCCCTGAAACTAAAGATGGCGCGCGAATTTGCACAGGCAGATGAAGTTATAGACCTTAAAAAATACCCTGACCCCAGAGAACTGATTTTAACCATGACGGAAGAGGGCAGAGGTCTGGATGTTGCAATAGAGTGCGTGGGCTTACCCGAGATATGGGAGAGAATGTTTGCACTTGTAAGGCGCGGCGGCACGGTACACCTTTTTGGCGGCTGTTCATCGGGCACAAGCGTCAATATTGACACACGCAGGCTGCATTACGATGAAGTCAACATAATAAGCGTGTTTCACCACACGCCCAAATACTTCAGGCAGGCGCTGGAACTAATTTCAAGCGGACAGGTGGATGTGGAAAAATTAATCACAAAAACCATGCAGATGAAATACGCCAAACGCGCACTTGAAATGCACCAGAATGGCGAAGCAATAAAGGTTTTGCTGGAAAATTAAATAAATCTTGACTTGAAATCTTGAATTGGTAAGATAGATAAGTAAATTAAATAGATTTGCCGCGTTAGCCCTTGTTGAGTGAAACGAAACAAGACATATGAAATTCACTAACTGAGCTGATGAGGATATTG
>DVFS01000017.1 GCA_018713115.1 Candidatus Galligastranaerophilus faecipullorum | reverse complement strand
ATGATGAGAAGGATGAGGATAAAGATTAAAAAATAATAAGTTTTATAAACTTTTAAAAGCACAAAAATTCCCAAAAAGAGGGTTTTTGTGCTTTAATATTTTTCTGTAACAGTACTAAGTTGGAGTATATAACATGATTGTCGTTATGGAACCGAAGGCAACCGAAGAACAAATCAACCGCGTTGTCGATTACATTCAGTCAAAAGGCCTCAGAGTCAATATAAACAGAGGCGAGCACCTGACCGTTGTTGCGGTTTTGGGGGACAAAGCCAAACTCAGCCAGTCCAGTATTAACTCTATTGACGGCGTACATGAAGTAAAAATTATTCAGGAGCCTTATAAGCTGGTTTCAAGAAGTACAAAAGAAGAAGATACCGTAATAACCTTTAAAAACGGTGTAAAAATAGGCGGGCTTGAGCGCCCGGTGATTATGGCAGGCCCCTGCAGCGTGGAAAAAGATTTTGAAGGTCTTTTAAAAGTTGCACAGGCTGCAAAAGAAATGGGCTGCCAGTTCTTAAGAGGCGGCGCATTTAAGCCCAGAACCTCGCCCTATGATTTTCAGGGATTGGAAGAAAAAGGGCTTCAATACCTTGCACAGGCAAGAGAAAAAACAGGCCTGCTTGTGG
Source organism: Candidatus Galligastranaerophilus faecipullorum (assembly GCA_018713115.1). GTDB lineage: Bacteria > Cyanobacteriota > Vampirovibrionia > Gastranaerophilales > Gastranaerophilaceae > Galligastranaerophilus > Galligastranaerophilus faecipullorum. The sequence goes on along the minus strand of DVFS01000017.1, from coordinate 8,746 downwards.
TAACGGAAATCATGGACACCATGGACATTCCGCTTGTATGCAAATATGCTGATGTACTGCAGGTCGGCGCAAGAAATATGCAAAACTTCAAAATGCTCAAAGCTCTGGGTAAAATAGATAAACCGGTTATGATTAAGCGCGGCGCTGCTGCAACCATAAGAGAATTTTTACTTGCAGCTGAATACGTTGTATATAACGGCAACCCGAATGTTATCCTTTGCGAAAGAGGCATTAAAGGGATTGATAACGACTACACAAGAAACACTCTTGATATTGCCGCCGTTCCGATTATAAGAAAATACTCGCACCTGCCCATAATAGTTGATCCCTCACATGGTACCGGGAAACGCTATTTAATTGAACCTATGGGTAAAGCAGCCCTTATCGCCGGTGCACACGGTCTTATGATTGAAGTTCACCACGACCCCGATCATGCATCTTCTGACGGTGCTCAAAGTCTGAGCATTGAACAGTTTAAAGATGTGGCTAAAAGACTAAACAAACTAATCGGAAGAATTGATTACGACAACAAAAACTTATAAAAATTTTTAAGAGTGCCCGTTCTGCCGTTGTGCACTTCGGGCACTCTTAACGAAATCTTAATTTGCGTAAATTTTACCCTTGTAATAGAATTTAAACTATGACTATAACATTTCAGGAACTTGTACTAAATCTGTCTAAATACTGGTCTGACTGCGGATGTATCATTCAGCAGCCCTACGACATTGAAAAAGGCGCTTCTACCATGAATCCCGCCACATTTTTAAGGTCGCTCGGGCCGGAGCCTTACAGTGTTGCAATGATTGAACCATGCAGACGTCCGACAGACGCCAGATACGGGGAAAATCCCAACCGTCTGGGGCACTATTTTCAATATCAGGTGATTTTAAAACCTTCACCAGATAACGCGCAGGATATTTATTTAAAATCGCTTGAAGCTATAGGTATAGACTTATCAAAACACGATGTAAGATTTGTTGAGGACAACTGGGAAAGCCCCACACTCGGTGCAGCCGGAGTAGGCTGGGAAGTCTGGCTGGACGGTATGGAAATTACCCAGTTTACATACTTTCAACAGGTGGGCGGGCTTGAGGTCAAACCTGTTGCGCTTGAAATTACTTACGGTTTAGAGCGCATTGCAATGTATCTGCAAAATGTAAACTCGGTTTACGATGTTATGTGGAACAACAGCCTAAAATACGGCGATATTTATTTGCAAAATGAAATTGAACAATCCAAATACAATTTTGAATTCTCAACCCCTGAAAGGTTATTTAAAATGTTTGACCTGTGCGAGGCGGAGGCTTTTTCTTCGCTTGAAGCAGGCATTGTGCTTCCCGCGTACGATTGGGTTTTAAAATGCTCCCACACTTTTAACCTTCTTGATGCAAGAGGGGTTATAAGCAAGGACGAAAGAGTAAATTACATAAACAGAGTAAGGACAATGGCGGCAGCTGTCGCTAAATTATACGTACAACAAAGGGAGAGCCTTGGTTTTCCTTTACTTAAAAAGTAGATAGGAAAAATCTTTAAGCATGAGAGAGATTAACAACGATTTGCACAACGGGTGCGAAGAAAAACTTGAAGTCGGAGCAATCGGTACATTTGTAAAAAATTTATTTAAAACAAAAAACCCCGATGAAATGATTGAAAGCGCCAACAAAGGCGGGCTGCAAAAAACGCTCGGCGCATTTGACCTTATAATTCTGGGTGTAGGCGCAATTATAGGTTCGGGTATTTTTACGGTCGTAGGCATAGCTGCCGCAGGCTCGCCCGAAAGCGCAGGCGCCGGCCCTGCTCTTGTTTTATCAATGATTCTGGCATCGCTTGCCTGCGTATTTTCTGCAATGTGCTACAGTGAATTTGCCTCAATGATTCCCGCGGCGGGTTCCGCGTATTTATATACTTATGCCACAATGGGCGAGTTTTTAGCCTGGATTGTAGGCTGGGTTCTGATGCTTGAATATCTTGTGGGTTATATCGCAGTTGCAAGCGCATGGAGCGGATATTTGATACAATTTTTAAAGGGCTTTCCTTTCCTGCCTTCATTTATTACAAATCCTCCCGTATGGCTTATAAATGACTATTCAAGCGCCGTTTCAATGTTAAGCAAGCAGGGAATAGACCCCTCGAGCGTCATTCCTTCCCTTGCGGGCATTCCGATATGTTTTAATGTTCCCGCACTTTTAATAACCGTGCTTATGGCGGCAATTTTAATCAAGGGAATTAAAGAATCCACAAATATGGCAGGCATTATGGTAGTTATAAAGCTTGCCGTAATAGCGCTTTTTGTATTTACGGGTGCGTTTTACGTCAAGCCTGAAAACTGGGTGCCCTTTGCCCCTAACGGCTTTGAAGGCATATTTATGGGTGCTTTTATAATTTTCTTTGCCTATATAGGTTTTGATGCTATTGCAACTGCAGCGGAAGAAACTAAGAACCCTCAGAAAAACCTGCCTATAGGTATCATAGGCTCTCTTGCAGCCTGCACAGTGGTTTATGTCCTTGTAGGACTCGTTTTGACAGGCATGGTGCCCATCGGGCAGATTGATACCCATGCCCCAATAGCACATGCCATGCGCGCTGTCGGCCAGGACTGGGTAGCGGGGCTTATTTCACTCGGTGCATTAACAGGCTTAACTTCTGTACTTCTGGTTCTTATGCTTGCAGGTACAAGAATCCTGTTTGCAATGAGCCGTGATAATTACCTGCCTTCAATTTTAAAAACGGTGCACAAAAAGTTTAAAACACCTCATATAATAACAATTATGGTAGCATTAATCTGTATTTTAGGTTCAATGTTTTTAAACATCTCAACTGCTGCAGAGCTTTGCAACTTTGGAACTTTTACGTCGTTTATTATTGTTTGCATTGCGGTAATAATTTTAAGAAAAACCGACCCTGAAAGACCGAGGCCCTTCAGAGTGCCGTTTTCACCCCTCTTCCCTATTTTTGGGGTTTTATGCTGCGGCGGACTTATGATATATTCAATGCAGTTTTTAACAACTTCAAGATTCCTTTTTCCGCTTTGGCTGGTTTTGGGAGTATTAATATATTTTAGCTACGGATATAAAAAACAGAGAAAAGTCGAAAAAGATGAAAAATAGTATCTTAAACTCGGTACTTGGCGGTCTTAAGAATTTTAGCGCCAATGCACTGGAAAAAAAATCTGCAGATGAAGTAATAGAAACGGCAAAAAAGTCAGACCTTAAAAAAACACTCGGTGCATTTGACCTCATTATTCTCGGCATAGGCGCCGTTGTAGGAACGGGAATTTTTACAATCATAGGAAGCGCAATTGTAGGCGGCCCCGAAGGCGCCGGAGCGGGCCCTGCCATTATAATTTCAATGGTTCTTGCTGCAGTTGCAAGTATCTTCTCGGCTCTTTGCTATTCCGAAATTGCCGCAATGTTCCCGATTGCAGGCTCTGCTTATACATATACTTACGTTACAATGGGCGAGTTTATGGCATGGATTGTCGGCTGGATTTTAATGCTTGAATATGCAATAGGCAACATTACAATTGCAAGCGCATGGAGCGGATACTTTGCACAATTTTTAAAAGGTTTTAAACACATACTGCCCGCCTTTATTACAAATTTTCCCCTCTGGCTCAGAAACGATTACCGCTCAATTTCAATTATGTGCGACAAATACGGACTTGATATTCATGATAAAATTCCCTATATTTTCGATAAAATCCCGTTTGCAATTAACCTGCCCGCAATTTTTATAGTCATACTTTTAACTTTCATACTCATCAAGGGGATTAAGGAGTCAACCCGCTTTGCAGGGGTTATGGTTGCAATAAATCTTTTTATAATCTCAACCTTTATTTTTGTGGGCGCACATTATGTTCAGCCTGAAAACTGGACGCCTTTTATGCCAAACGGTTTTTCCGGCGTTGTTATGGGCGCGTTTTTGATATTTTTTGCTTACATAGGTTTTGATGCCATATCCACTACCGCAGAAGAAACCAAAAATCCGCAAAAAGATATTCCCATAGGTATTTTAGGAACGCTTTGCATATGCACGGTTTTATATATCAGTGTAGCGCTTGTTTTAACAGGCATGGTTCCGTTTAAACTTATCGACATTCAAGCACCCATAGCACATGCCATGCACTACGTCGGTAAAGACTGGTTTGCAGGCTTTATATCAGCGGGTGCAATAGCCGGTCTTACTTCCGTATTGCTTGTATATCAGCTGGGTACGGTAAGAATACTTTATGCCATGAGCCGCGATAAATTCATTCCGCGCTCACTCAGAATAGTAAACAAAAAAACAAGAACACCCAATCTTCTTACCTGGATTTGCGGTCTTATAGTAATAATAGGCTCGGTATTTATGGATTTAAATATTTCGGCAGAATTATGCAACTTTGGAACATTTACATCATTTATCATAATTTGCATTATAGTTATGATTTTAAGAAAAACCGACCCGGACAGACCGAGACCCTTTAGAGTGCCCTTTGTACCTCTTTTTCCCATTTTGGGAATCTTTTTCTGCGGAGGTTTAATTGTATATTCTCTCAAAACACTTAAAACATCATCCACACTTTTTCCTGTTTGGATTTTAATAGGTGTGGTAATTTATTTTATCTACGGATATCCCGCACACAGAAATAAAAACGCAAAAAGATAAAGAAAAACTCCCTTAAGATAAAGGGAGTGTCTAACTTTTTGACTTATGCTTAAATTTATGATTTTAATTTTACAAGCGCATCCACAACAACAGGATCCCACTTGATTCCGCTTTCACTTTTTAATATTTCAAGAGCTTCTTCATTGCCAAGCGCCGCTCTTTGCGGTCTGTCCTCAAGAAGTGCGCAATATGCATCCGCCACGGCAATAATCCTTGAACCGAAAGGAATGGAGTGTCCGTTTAAACCCTCCGGCGCACCCTGCCCGTTCCAGCGTTCGCGCTGGTAGTGAATATAGGGAACAACTTCCGACATGAAGTTTATATTCATAAGCAGGCTGACACCTGCATTAGGGTGTTCTTGCAGTTTTTCCCATTCTTCTTTTGTAAGTTTTTCTTTTTTAGAAAACAGGTCATCGCTTAATGTAATTTTGCCGATATTTTGCAAGAGTCCGGCATAATATATCAAATCTGTCGTTTTTTCATTCAACTCGAGATAATGGCATATTTCACGCGAGAGTTCCGCAGTCCTTTTTGAGTGGTCATTTTTATATTTACCCTTACAGTCAACCGCATATGCAAGTTTTTCAACAAAAGCCTGCTGCTGGTCGCCAAGATCGCCTATAATTGCCGTCAGCTGGGCACGCAGATTTTGAAGCTCGGAAGTTGACACAACTTTTTGTGAAATAAGACGCCTTACCTCATCTATAAGCTTTTGCAAGCCCAGAGAAGTCACAAAAAGCCCCGCGGTTATTTTAATGAGCTGTGCAAACTGCTCTTCAAGAGGCTTGTCAGCCATTCTGACCACTTCAATTGAACCTATGCATTCAAAGTTGTTTTTCATGGGGAAAACACTTATCTGTCTGCCTTCGCGCTCAAAAACAATGTCGCTTTCATCCCTGTGGCATTTTAGAATATAATCTTCAACTTCCGTGTTGATTTCATCGTTTGAATTACCGCGAAGCTTAAGCTCTTCACCCTTATTGCAAAGATAAATATTGCACTCCTCAAGAGAGAGCATAAGCTTGATGGTTTTTGCAATGGAGTTATAAATCACATAATCTTCGTCATTTTTAAACCCTAAAAGCGAAAGGGTATTGTCTATGGAGTATATGGAAACAAGCTCTCTTAACTGCTCCTTAAGACTTTCGTTTTTATCACGAACTTTATCTCCGATTTTATGCGCAAGTTCTGGATTGATTAAATGTTCGGTTAAAAAATCACCGAGATTAAGCGCAAAAATTTCCTCGAGCGGATCGTCATCAAGAAGATTTATTGAGCGTGAGTAGATAGATACTCCTGAATCTTCGCCTTCACCATTATGGTTTCTAAAGTTTTCCATAAATTTTTCCTATATGTGTTGTCTTGTATTTATACTATCGGCAGCTTTTAAAAAAACTTTTGCTATTTTTACAAAATTTATACTAAAGTTTACATAAAAGTAAACTTTTATTTGATTATGCTACAATACCCTTGTTATGGAAGATAAGATTCTTGTTAAAACAGAGTATTACAAAATAGATAAACCGATTAAACTTGAGTGCCAAAAAGAGCTTGAAGGCATTCAGGTGGCTTATGAAACATACGGGAAGCTTAACGAACAGGGCGATAATGCCATTTTGATTCTCCATGCCCTGACGGCTGATGCGCATGCCGCGCATTATCATTCAAAAGATGATAAAAAACCCGGCTGGTGGGATACAATGATAGGGGACGGAAAAGCCTTTGATACAAGAAGGTTTTTTGTAATATGTTCAAATGTCTTAGGCGGCTGCAAGGGCACAACAGGGCCTTCTTCCATTAACCCCAAAACAGGCAGGGAGTATGCGCTTGATTTTCCCGTAATTACCGTTGGCGATATGATAAAAGTTCAAAAAGAACTTATCGACTACCTCGGCGTAAAAAAACTTATTGTAGTGGGCGGTTCTATGGGCGGTATGCAGGCTCTTGAGTGGTCTATAACATATCCCGATATGGTAAAATCAACAATTATTATCGCCTGCACTCCAAGACTCACGGCACAGGGAATAGCCTTTAATGCGGTAGGCAGAAACGCCATTATATCGGATAAAAATTTTAACAACGGAAATTACTACCACGGCGAGCACCCCGAACAGGGATTAAGCATTGCAAGGATGGTAGGGCACATAACTTATCTTTGCGAAGAAGCTATGCACAATAAATTCGGCAGAGATTTTAAAGACAAACCGTCTTTTGACTTTGGCGTTGATTTTCAGGTGGAAAGCTATCTTGAACATCAGGGCAGAATTTTTGTCGACAGGTTTGATGCAAACAGTTATCTCTACATCACAAAAGCTGTTGACTACTACGACCCTGCAAGAAAATACGGCTCGCTTGAAAACGCTTTTAAAAATACAAATTCAAAATTCCTTATAATATCTTTCACCTCGGACTGGCTTTTTTCAACCGAACAGGCAAAAATAATGGTGGAAGCACTCGTAAAGGCTGATAAGGAAGTATCTTTCGTGGAGCTTAAAAGCGGCTGCGGACATGACGCATTTTTAATAGAATGGGAAAAACAGACAAAAATTATCGAAAGTTTTTTGAAAGGCTAAAATGCTAAACTACAGTGCAATTGTAAAACTCGTAAAAGAAAATTCCAAAATACTTGACCTTGGCTGCGGCTCGGGCGCGCTTTTTAAAATGCTTGTTGATGAAAAAAAAGTCAAAGGCACAGGCGTCGAGATTGACGAAAAATGCGTCATTGAGGCTCTTGAAAAAGGTTTAAGCGTCATTCAGGGCGACCTTGACAAGGGTTTAAAACAATTCCCCGACAAAAGTTTTGACTATGCAATTTTAAATCAAACACTGCAGTCAACAAACAACCCGGAACTTGTTATAAATGAAATGCTGAGAGTTGCAAAACGCTCTATTGTGAGTTTTCCAAACTTTGCATACTGGAAGGTAAGATTTTACCTGTTTTTTAAAGGCAAAATGCCAAAGAGCAGAGCACTTCCTTACGAATGGTACAACACACCCAATATCCACCTTTTGACGGTGAATGATTTTTTTGAATTTTGCAAAAAAAGAAATATTAAAATTGAAGAATCAATCTATCTGACAAGAAAAAAGGCAAGGAGCGGAATACTCATAAGGACAATTACGAACTTTTTTTCAGAGGAAGTAATTTTTGTAATTTCAAAATAAAAACAGCCCCATAAAAGGGGCTGTTTAACTATTGTCAAAAGATTTCTACATAGCGCCTTTAATAATTTCAACAAAGCTGTCAGCCTTAAGGCTTGCGCCGCCGACTAAAGCACCGTCGATATCTGATTGAGCCATCTGTTCTTTAATTGTTTCAGGTTTAACGGAACCGCCGTAAAGAATTCTTACTTTGTCTGCATTTTCTTTTCCTGCGACCTGGGCAAGAGTTGCTCTGATACCTTTAATTACTCTGTTTGCTTCCGCGCTGTCGCATGTTTTTCCTGTTCCGATAGCCCAGATAGGTTCGTAAGCTATAACAACATTTGCAACATCAGCAGGTGCAATCCCTTCAAGAGCTTTTACGATTTGAGAAGCAATATGGGAATCCGTAACACCCAACTCGCGCTGCTCAAGAGTTTCACCGCAGCAGATAATGGGAGTAAGTCCCGCTTCAATAATTGCCTTTGCTTTTTTGTTAATCATTTCATCTGTTTCGCAGAATATCTGACGGCGCTCGGAGTGACCGATAATAATGAATTTAGCGTCAAAGTCTTTAATCATATCAATCGAAACTTCACCCGTAAAAGCACCTTTAGGCTCGTAGTAGCAGTTTTGAGCCGCAAGTTTAATTCTTTCGCAGCCGCAATGGCAAATATTTTCGCTCACCGTGCCGAGTGAAGTAAATACGGGAGCCACAACAACCTCGGGAAGCGCGTCTTTGTCAATCTCGCCGATTGCTTCTTTAATTGCACATACAAGTTTTGCGCTTTCAGCACGATTATTGTGCATTTTCCAGTTTCCTGCAATAATAGGTCTTCTGCTCATTTTAAAACTCCTTAAAATCTTGTGTTTTACTATCAAATAATAACACAAAAAAGGTGCTGCGTGAATTTATTTTATTCTTATGCCCGCTTGCTTTCATCGGACGCGTCGCGTC